>DQSS01000035.1 GCA_015663165.1 Arcobacter sp.
ATAGGTGTTCTAGTCAGTGCCCAAATAATAGCTAAAACTGTAACTATTGTAGTAAATAAAAATATAAAAATTTTTCTTTTAACTATTGTTTTCCACAGTTCTTTTAAATCTATCTCATCTTCTTCTATATATTGTCTATGTTGTTCCAATTTAAATGTTTCCTTTTTTAATGTCTCTAAGTGATACTTAATTTAATAAGTATACTTAAACATACTTTTACCACTGCTGAAATACTTAGCAATTTTAAATTATTAGCTTAGAAGTAATTTTTAGATATTATTTTAGATATATAAAAATTAAAGTGATTAAAAATGATTAAAAAATGTTTATTTCCTGCTGCTGGTTATGGTACTAGATTTTTACCGGCTACTAAATCTATACCAAAAGAGATGTTACCTCTTGTAACTAAACCATTGATACAATACGGTGTGGAAGAGGCTATAAATGCTGGATGTGATACAATCGCTATGGTTGTAAGTAAATATAAAAAAAGTATTGAAGATCATTTTGATAACAATACAGATATCCAATCTAGTATAAATGGTACAAGCAAAGAGAATCTTTTGAATCCATTAAATAATATTATAGAAAATACTACATTTTCATATACAAGGCAGTTAGAAATGAAAGGTCTTGGTCATGCCATTCTCACTGGACAAACTTTGATAGGAGATGAATCGTTTGCTGTTATCCTTGCTGATGATGTATGTCATAGTCAAAATGATTCAGTATTAAGCCAAATGATGAGTATCCATGAAAAGTATCCTCAACACTGTATAGTAGCAATAGAAGAAATTCCACTTAAAAATACAAATAAGTATGGTGTAATTTCAGGTGAAGAAATAGAAAATAATCTTTTTCGTGTAGATAATATGATCGAAAAACCAGAGCCAAAAGATGCTCCATCAAATCTTGCAATTATAGGAAGATATATACTAACTCCTGATATTTTTGAAGTTATAAAAAATACAAGTCCAAGTAAAGGTGGAGAAATCCAAATAACAGATGCTCTTCTTACTCTGGCTAAAAAAGGAAAAGTATTAGCTTATAAATTTGATGGTAAAAGATTTGATTGTGGTAGTATCGATGGATTTATTGAAGCTACTAATTATTTTTATGAAAGAGAAGCTAGAGATGAAATATAGTAAAAATTTTTATCAAATAAAGTCAAATGATGAGATCTTTCAAAAAGTAAAAGATGAAATAGATTATGTTGGCTATTATAGTCTTCCTTCTCAAGATACATCAGATATTAAAAAATATGCAAAAACTGTTACTCAAAAGAACATAGTTGTAATAGGAATCGGGGGAAGTACTCTTGGTACTTATGCTATATATAACTTTTTAAATAAAACAAATACTTATTCTAAAAAATTGTATTTTTTAGAATCTACAGATCCTATGGATCTTAACTCAAGAATTAGAGAAATTGATCTTTTAGATTCTTGTTTTGTTGTTATTAGTAAATCTGGAACTACTATTGAAACTATAAGTATATTTAAATATTTATCTTCACTTGTGAATATAAATCAATCTAATTGTATTATTATAAGTGAATTTGATTCTAAGCTTACAAAATATGCGAATAATAATGATATAAAAACTTTTTCTATACCTAAAAATGTAGGTGGTAGGTTTTCTGTATTTTCAGCAGTGGGTTTAGTACCATTGGCAATAATAGGTGTAAATATAGATGAATTACTAAAGGGAGCTAAAGAAGTAAAAAATAGCTTCTTTGAAAAAGGTGAACATTACGAACCTACTATTCAAAAAGCAAGATTTTTAGTTGAAAATAAAAATAAGTTTAATATAAATGTAATATTTTCGTATTCTACCGCACTAGAAGGATTTAATAAATGGTATGTTCAACTATGGGGGGAAAGTTTAGGTAAAATCAATATTAATAAAACTAAACAATCACATACTCCTATAGGACTAATTGGACCAGTTGACCAACATAGTTTTTTACAACTTATTATGGAAGGTAAAAGAGATAAAACTGTCACTTTTATAAAAATAAATGATTTTGATGATACTACAAAAATACCTTCAAACACACTTAACAACTTTGATGATTTAGAGTATATCGATAATATTACATTTTCAGAACTTATAGATAATCAAGCAAATTCTACTATACAAGCAGTACAAGACCTTAAAGATATACCTTGTGATGTAATAACAATAAAAAAGGTTGATGAGTATAATATAGCAAAACTTATTTTCAATTATCAACTTTTAGTATCAATTATAGGACAATTTGTTCAAATAGATACATACAATCAACCTGGTGTGGAAGATGGAAAAATAATATTAAAAAATATTTTACAAAATAAATAACAAAATTTAAATTATTATTTACAATATTGTTACAATACTAAACATATTTCTACAATATAATTACATTATTTAAATATTAACTTTATTTTAAGTATTTTATCAATTATGATTGACTATTCCTTTTTTATTTGTTAGAATTATTCATAACAATTAAAAAAGGAAATTATTATGAAAAAACTACTTACTATGTTAGCTTTAGCTACATACCTATTCTCTTCTGTTGATATCAATCATGCAAATATAAAAGAATTATCTTCTTTAAAAGGTATTGGTGAAGCAAAAGCTAAATCTATAACTTTATATATAAAATACAATGGCTGCTTTAAGGATATATCTGAACTTACAAAAGTAAAAGGAATTGGACAATCGTTTATAAAGAAAAATGAACTGAATATTTCTATTTTGCCTTGTAAGAAAAAAGGTAAAATGATTAAGGGGATTTAAACCCCTAGTCTAGAGTGTAATCACTAACTTTAGAAGATAAAGTAACTTCTTTTATAACAGATACCACTTTTAAATGCTCCTCATGTTGTGCATACGTAGCTAAATCTTCTTTTGAGTCAAATGTACTGTAAAGTGATAAGTCCATCGCTCTGCTAGCTGTGTCGAAGTTGATTCCTACTTCTATTGTATTTAGTACATCTATTTTATTTTCTAACTCCTCTAGTAGAGTTTTTACTTTTTGTAGATTTTCTTTTTTATTTTCTTCTTTGAATTCAAACATTACTATATGTACTATCATTATATTATTCCCCATGTATTTATAAACTCATCACTTACATTGATAAGTTTTCTTTTTCGTAAATCTTCTATTACACTTTGCGTACATACTACATCATCTGGCCATCTTCTTTGGAAGTTGTCGTGTGTATTTTTGTTTGTTGCATCTATTCCTATTGTGTTTCCTTCTATGAATATATCTCTGTTGCTATCTATGTTGTTTACTACTCTCCATACTAACATATAGATATTGTCTAGGTCGTTGTTTTTTTCATCTACTATTATTAGTATTTTTATATGTGAGAAAAGTGGTTTTAGTTCTTCAAATAGGTATTTTTGAGATCTATTTTTATTTACTTTTACAACAGTTACTGGATTTTTTGTATCTGTGTGGTATTGCTTTAGAGATGTTATATCTTGTGATATATCTTTTGCTTTTGTTTCTAAATCTTTATCATTTAATATTGTGATGCCAAGTTCATCTATCTCTTTTCCTGTACAATCAATTCCTAGCTTTCCACCAAGTGCAAATCTAGGACTTGCATGGTCAAGTGCATCTACTACACCTTTTGTGATTAGTAGTTCTTCTGTGTCTATACGATTTAGTATCCACTTTGATATGGCTATATCATCATGTAGTTCTGGTGCTGTTTCATCTACAAATATTGCATGTTTTACAAAAGACATTTGCCCTACTCCCCAAAATGCATGCATCATTTGCTGTGCGTGTCCTGGGTATGATACTTTTATCTTTGCTAAGATAAGGTTATGAAACACTCCATTTTCAGGCATGTAGTAGTCTATGAGGTCTGGTGCAGTTGTTTTAAGAAGTGGTAGGAAAATTCGCTCTGTTGCATATCCCATATACTTATCTTCTAGTAATGGTTTACCTACAACAGTTGCTGCAAAAATTGGATTTTTCTTATGTGTGATTGCTGTTACATCTAATAATGGGTATTCTTCTTCTAAAGTATAGTACCCAGTATGGTCACCAAATGGTCCCTCTATTCTTATTTTCTCAGGGTCTACAAAACCTTCAATTACGAAGTCTACATCGTGTGGTACATAGATTTCATTTGTGATTGATTTTACTAGCTTTGCATTTTCTTTTTTTACAAAACCATAAAGCATAAGCTCAAATACACCAATAGGTAAAGGAGCTTGTCCACACCATATGTACATAGGATCTCCACCTATTCCTATACTTACTGGCATTTTTTTACCTGCTTTTTTGTATTCGTGGAAGAAGTGGTTTGAATCTTTATGTATTTGCCAGTGCATTCCTAGCTTTCCATCTTTGTATACTTGAAGCCTATACATACCTACATTGTGCATTTTCCCATCTAGGCTTTGTGTATAAACTTGCCCCATAGTTATAAATGGTCCACCATCTTGCTCCCATGTTGTAAGTACTGGAATATCTGATAGACTTATATCATCTCCAGTTTTTATAACTTCTTGACATACACCTTTACTTTTCAATCTTTTTGGTGGTACATATTTTAAATTGAATAGTGTTTTAAACATATCAATTTTTCCTGCAAATCCTACAGGTGGCTTCATCTTTAGTAAACCTTCTATTTCGCTTGCTATTTTATCCGCATCCCCTATAAAAAGTTCTACAGCTAAAGGAGAACAAAATACATTCATAAGTACAGGAGTATCAAATGTTTTATTATTTTTCTTATCTATAGGATTTGTAAACAATAGTGCTTTACTAATCTCTTGCTTTACTTCTACATATGCAATATGTGGTATTTCAAGATTTATATCTAGTGGTTCATCTATTATTTTTAATAAGTCGTGTTTTTTTAAAATTTCTATTGTTTTATTGTACATTTTTTATTTCCTTATCTTAGTTTCCAAATACTTACATTTGAAACTGTATGTTGATATTTATTTTGTGTTTCTCTTATAACAAATTCTATTTTATCTTCTTTTAGAAGTTCAAATTTATCATCAAGAGCTTTATGTAATCCATCTATAGTTTTTATATCTTTACCATCTTTTGTATATCCACCAAGCCAATTTTCTTTTGGTGTATATTCGCAAAGCCATGTGTATGGTGATGCTATTAGAAGTATACCGTCTTGATTTAGTCTTGAAGATACATCGTTTAAAAAGTCTAGTGGAGTATGTAGTCTATCTATCAAATTTACAGCAATTATCAAATCATACTCTTTAAACTCTTTTTTCATATTCATAGCATCTGCTTGATAAAAGTTTAAATCTTTTGTATTGATATCTAAAGATAAATCTTCAAGTGAACTTTGTGATACATATGTACATTCACCTTCACTTGTATTTGTATATTTTAAAAGTTTGTCTTTTTTCATTTGATTTGCTATTTGTATAAATTTATTTGAATAATCAAGTCCATCAACTACATCAAACTCTTTTTTTAGTTCAAATGATGCACGCCCTACTGAACATCCTATATCTAATGCTTTTGATTTATTATTTATATAGGGAAGTACAATATCTACTATACTTTTAGTAAAATTCTTCACTCCAAAATATTCACTTCCATAGTGAAATTCACAATATTGTGATGCAATTATATCTGTTTCGTACATACTTCTATCCTTTTATTTAGTTAGTAAAACTAAACCTTTTACTTTGTAGATTATACTTTTCTTTGGATTATAATCTTCTAGTTCTTTTCCTAATTCCAAAGAACTTATTACACTTTTACCAACAATATGTCTACCTTCTACACCATTTTTAATGGTCTTAACACCCCAAGTACTATGAAAAATCATAGGCTCACCATCATATGTACCAATATAAAGTGCAATATGACCAGGGATATAAACTAAAGATAAAAACGGAATCCCTTGAGTCTTTAAGATATGTTTCTTTTGCCAGTTTGATTTACCTTCTAAAGATATATATTTACCGTTTCTAGTTTGTCCAAATGAATTTCTTTGAAGAGGAAAAGCAAAAGGAGTTAGTAAATCTTTTGTCAAAAGAGAACAATCTCTATTTCCATACAATCCACCCCAACCATAAGGTTGTTTTATAAGCTGATTGATTACCATATTTAAATTTTTCTTATTAAACTTTATAGGAAAACTTACTATATTTTTATTTCTATCTACTCTTGAGATATAACCTTTTCCTGTGTTGTCTCGTATTACTGTTGCAAACTTTCCTTTTCTTAATGGAAAAAGAGTTCCTAGTTTTACATAGTCTTTAAATACATAGCTTTTATATAAAGGAAAGTTATCTTTTATAGCTACATAATATGAGTTTTCACTTTTAAACTTACCTATTACATCAGCATCAACAGTTGCAATATCTTGTACACTTATCCATCCAGATGCAAAACTGGACTCAACAAATGCCCAACCATTATCTGTACTATAGTGAGATATATAAAGAGGAGAGTTTAGATTGATACTTGAATTTTGATTGTAATCAAAAGGAAAACCTTCTCCAGCTTGATCAAATCTTTTAAACATAGGCTTTGAAGTAGGAAAAACTTTTAAGTCACTATTTCTTACAGTAATAGCTCTTTGTTTTACACTTGCAAATTTAGGCATATTTGAAAGTTTAATTATTCGCTCAAACCATTCTTTGCTTATTCTTCTATAATTTTCTCCATACATTTTAGATCTAGCATAGTTGTTTCCCCAAAAAGCATTTTTCTTTGACATTGTCATTTTACTTACATTCCACGGTCTAAAATATAGTTCAAAAAATTCTTTATATAGTTTATCTTTTTGTCTCTTTGTTAAGTTTTTTATATTTTTTGTATAGCTTTGTGCATTTTGAGGATAAACTTCTAAATCTTTTGGATCTTTTTTATTTAGCTTATTTGCTGATAAATAAACTGTTTCATATTTTATTTTTGTTTGTACTATTGTTGTTTGTTTGTTTAAACAACCTAAAAACAGTACAGAAACCAAACTAGTAAAAATAATTCTTTTTAACATAAACTTCCTTTTTTGCTATATTTGTCTTCTAATAATTCCATAGCTTTTATATATTTATCTCTATTTTCTAACTCTACCTCATCAAAAAGAACTTTGTATTTTACAAAAGTACTCCATACTTTTTCTGCGGCATCTGGTCTACCTTTTACAAAAAGTGCCAATGAAGTTGTACCATTGATAAGACCTTGCAAAAATTTTGCACTACTCTTATCTCCAATTTTCTTTAAAGCTTTCCAATCATCTTCTAAAACTTCATGAGCTTCTACAAAATGATGGTCAATAATCATTTGTATAAATTCATCTATTCTATAGTTGCCCTTATGCAATAATTCTACCTATAAGTTTATCTCCTACAAGCTCTGTGATTATTGCTTTATAGATTTTTCCATATTGTAGTTTTTCTTGCAGTTCATTGTCATTGATATATATTTCACCATCAATATCTCTCTCCCAAGAAAGTTTTCTAGCACTTAGTAAATATTCGTGTTCTTCGCTTTCACCTTCTACTACTACTTCAAAAGTTTTTCCTACTTCTTTTTCTAAGCTTTCAATCGTAGTTTTTCGTATAATAGCTCCTAAGATATCAGCTCTTTCATCTATAACTTCTTGGGGTATTTTATTTGTATCATCATATGCACTTGTATCTTCTTCATCAGAGTAAGAAAATACATTTGCTCTATCAAATTTAAACTCTCTTACATACTCGCATAACTCATCAAAGTCTTCTTGTGTTTCTCCTGGGTGTCCAACTATAAAAGTACTTCTTACAAAGCTATCTTTTACATTTTTCATAGCATCCATAAGTTCTTTTAGTTTTTCAACACCTTTTCCTCTTTTCATAACTTTTAGCATATTTGCTGTGCTATGTTGAAGTGGCATATCGTAGTATGAATGGAAGATCTTACTTGATGCAATTTTATCTATAAGATTTGTAGTTGTTGTTGATGGGTAAAGATATAATATTCTTGCAGACTTTACACCTTCTATTGCTTCAACAGCATCTATTAGTTGTTCTATTCCATCGTTTGAACCTAAGTCTCTCATATATGAAGATGAATCTTGAGATACAAAAGAGAAGTCATAGTAGCCGTTGTTTACCATATTTTTGATTTCTATTACTAAAGATTCTATTGTTCTACTTTGTAATTTACCTTTGAAGTTTGGTATAGCACAAAAAGCACAAGTTTGATTACATCCTTCACTTAGTTTGATATAAGCATGAAAGTTTGAACCAGTTACTACTCTATCTAAAGTCTCATCGGCTAAAAATACCTTAGCAGAAAACTGACTTCTTTTTTCTTCAACTAACTTATCAATAATATCATAATCCCCAACACCCGTAAAAATATCAACCTCACTTAAATCAGCTTGTAGCTCTTCTTTATATCTTTCACTCAAACATCCAGACATAACTAATACAGAGTTTTCTTTTCTTACATCATGCATATTTAAGACCGTATTTAAAGACTCTTCTTTAGCACTTTGAATAAACCCGCAAGTATTTACAATAATCACATCAGCTTCACTAGGCTCATCTATGATTTTATACCCATTTAGACGTCCTAGCATCACTTCGCTATCTATTAAGTTTTTTGTACAACCTAAACTTACTAGATGTACAGTTCTATGTGCGATATTTGTTTTCCAACTTTGTTCTGACATATTATTTTCCTATTGATTCATTTTATTTGTATATATATTGCGATTATAACTAAAAGTTAATTTAAATAAGCGAGTAAATCTTCAAGCTTTTCAATTTTAGCAGTTGCTTTAGAAAAATCTTGTGTTTTAGTAAATTCATTATAAACCATAACACATTCTATCCCTGCTTTATATGCAGAAGTTAATCCTCTTTGTGAGTCTTCAACTATCACTATTTCTTCTTTTGAAGCACCAAATTTAGTTAGTGCCGTTAGATATGGTTCCGGATGTGGTTTTGCCTTAGTGTAGTCTTCTTCACACAATACAAAATCCATAAACTCAACTATGCCACTATGTTTATGAATTATCTCAAAATCAACTCTTCTTGATGTAGTTACTATTGCCATTTTGTAGTTTTTTGATAGTTCTTCTAGCATTGCGGTTACATTTGGTATGGCTATATCTTTTGTTTGCAAATACTCTTGATAATATATATTTCTTTGTTTTCTTGCTTTTACTATATTATCATGGCTTATTCCAGCTTCAATTGCTTTTTCCCAAGCAGTTCCACCTCTTGCCATTATTTTCATATAGTCTTCAAAAAGTAAGTCAATATTAAAAAACTCTTTTAGAGCTTTTTTACTAGCTTCATAGTACCACATCTCTGTTTCTACAAGAACTCCATCATTATCAAATAGTATATATTTTTTCATCTATTTACAAAAGTTGTTTAAAACTATAAGTTCTTCTTTCCATATATCAGTATTTGGTGTTTCAAGCACTAAAGGAATATCATCCATTCTACTATCATTTGCGATAAAATCAAAAGCATCTATTCCAATATGACCTTCACCTAAAGGTGCGTGTCTATCTACTTTGCTTCCTAATTCTGGTTTTGAGTCATTTATATGCATCCCCATTAAAAATTCTCTTCCAACTATTTTATCAAAGTCAGTCCAAGTTTTATCATATGATTCTCGTGTTCGTATATCATAACCAGCTGTAAACATATGACAGGTATCTATACATACACCTATTCTACTTTTATCTTCTACTTTATCAATTATATATGCTAGATGTTCAAACTTATATCCAAGGTTACTACCTTGTCCTGCTGTATTTTCTATGACTGCTTTTACATTTTTTGTTTTATCTAGTGCTATATTTATTGACTCTGCTATTATCTCTAAACATTGAAGTTCTGATTCTTCTCGCAAAGCTATTGTTTCATCATTTATTTTTTTACCTATTTTTACAAGGTGGCTCCCTGGATGAAAGTTTAGTCTATCAAGACCTAAGATATCACATCTTTCAAGTTCATCAATAAAAGCGTTTCTAGACTTAATAAGCTTTTCTTCTTCCGGATGTCCTAGATTTATAAGATATGAATCGTGGGGTAAAATATGCTTTGGAAGTATTCCACTAAGTTCAAGGTTTTTAAACCATAAATCTAAAGTCTTAGTATCAAATGGTTTAACATCCCATCTTTTTTGATTTTTTGTAAAAAGTGCGAAAGATTTAGCACCTATTTCCATTGCATTTAAAGGGGCGTTAAAAACACCCCCACTTGCACTTACATGAGCTCCGAAGAATTTGTTGTTTGACATATATTCATCCTTTTTATTTATATGCGTAATAATAGCAAACAAACTTTGTACCAAGCTTTAAAAAATATTCTTATTTAAGTGTTTATTTAATCTTCCAATAAAATATTTTATTTTCATATCCAGCAGAAAAAAATCCATTTTCATCATAGAACTTTATAGCTGTAGGAATAGCATAATGCCCTTTAAAGATATTTAGTTTTTTTCCAGATTTTACATCAAAAAGTTGAAGTAAACTTGAATCACTACTTGCATATACTCCAAAACTAGAAGATGGACTAAGTGCCACACTATAAACTAAAAAATCACTTTTTAAATAATACGGCTTTGCAGTTTTTGGATATATTCCTACTCTTCTATCTTGGCCACCAGTTATAACTACACCATTTTGATAGTCCACTTGATATACTTTATCTAAGTTTAAAGGCTTGTATTTTTTGCATTTTGCCATTCTTGTTTTCTTGTAAAAATTGGGTCTATAAATATTTCATTTATCACTTCTTTTGTAAGTATGTCAAATACTTCAACACTTCCTTCATCGTTTGCTACATATAGTTTTTCATCGTTTATTACAAAGTCATTTACAAAACCTTTTGAGTGTAGTACAAAGTTTGGGCTAATGGTGGAGTAGGTATTTTTAGCATTTAGAGATATAAAAAGTATATATAAAATACTAAATACAATTATTTTTATTTTTATTGTTTTTTATACCAAGATTATATATAGTAGAAGATATCAAAGATAAAATCACATATGAAAAGAACATATAAAATCCAGCTTGTACTTCAGATACTATAGTTGTAGATGTTGAAGATGATAAATATACTAAAAATATAGCCAATACAAACACATCTATCATAGACCACTTAGAAAGTATTGATGATATTTTGGTGATAGTTAAGAGTGTATTATTTTTTACAAACAACGCAATACTCATAATAAGTGTCTTAAACAAAGGAAATATAATAGAAAATAAACATATAACTCCCGCAACAAAATAATTTTCTTGTATATATAACTTCTCAATAGAAGATAAAAGTGTATTAGAATCAAACTCTAAAACTACATAACCTACTATGGGTAAATCTTTTTGTACAAGTACTGAAAATATGGGAGTAAATATTCCATATCCTAAACTTACAAGCGATGCAATATTTAAATACAATAAAAACAATACTTTTGAAAGTACTAAATATATCAATAGTGAAGAAAGAAGTATATAAGTGAAAATCATAAGATTAGATTGAACTTCTTCTTTTAAATATTTTTGTTCTTTTAGATAATTTGGCTTCGGCTTTTCTTGTACAATTTTCTGACCTAAAAATGCCCCAAGCAAATTGCTTATCAAATCTTGTGGTTTTTCATTCAGTTTTTTATCGAGCATATTTTCTTGAACAATTTTATCTGTAATTGACTCATATTTTAAAGCACTTTGATATGTTTTATTTGCATAAAGAATTACTGCTGTAGTAAATACTAAAATTAATATAACTGATATAATATTTTTCATAATTTATTTTATCATAATATTTTAATTTTTTTGATACACTTACATTATGAAAATAATAAAAGATATACAAGAACTAAAACAAGAACTAAAACTCACTTCAGAATCTATTGGATTTGTTCCTACAATGGGAGCTTTACATGAAGGTCATATTTCACTTATCAAGCAAGCACGAGATGAAAATGAACTTGTAGTTGTTTCTATATTTGTAAATCCTACTCAGTTTTTACAAGGTGAGGATTTTAGCTCTTATCCTTCAAAAGATTTAGCCGATACTAAGATATGTGAGTTAGCAAAAGTGGATATACTTTTTATGCCAGATACAAATACTATCTATAAAAAAGATGAGCTTAGCGTAAAAGCACCACAAAAAAGAAGCTATATACTTGAAGGTTTTGGAAGACCTGGACATTTTGATGGGGTACTTCAAATAGTACTGAAACTATTTAATATAGTAAGACCTACAAATGCATACTTTGGGAAGAAAGATGCTCAACAGCTTTCACTGATTAAACAGATGGTGAGTGATTTATTTATGGATATCAATATAATTGAATGTGAGATTATAAGAGATGACGATGGACTAGCACTTAGTAGTAGAAATACATATTTAGGAAGTGATGAAAAAAAACTTGCACTAAATATTGTAAAAAGTTTAAGGGTAGCCACTCAAGAAGTTATGACTGGAACACAAGATATAGAAAAGATTAAAAAATCTATGGAAATAGTATTAAAAGATATGGATATAGAATATATAGAAATACTATCAAGAGATTTTAAAAAGCTTGAAAATATAGAACTAAAAAATTCAATCATACTAGTTGCCATAAGAGTTGGTACAACTAGACTGATTGATAATATTTGGATATAAGATGAATAATACAATACAATTTATACAATCACAAAAGCCAGAAGAACTAGAAATATATATACAATTAAAGTGTTCTTTAGATGAGATAAAAATACTACAACATCTTACAAAACAGTACATAGTGGGAAATACAAATATTATAGCAGTTGAAGTACTTCAAGAGTTTTACAACATAGAAACTTTTGAACATCTAAATAAAGTATACTTAATAAAAAACCTAATAGAACTAGGCTGGATAATCCAACAAAACCTAGTACCAGTGAAACTAAGTGAGTTATCATCACTTGAAATCATAAACACACGCATAAGTTTAAGCCCAGCATTTTTAAAACTTCTTGAAGTTGGTTCTTTAGATTTAGTTCTTCCAGAAATTACACCATATGGTGACCATTTGGAATATTTACAAGACCAATTTTTTAAAATAGATTTAGCCCAAAAACTAAATGTCCTAAAACACAACTTTGAACAAAATTCACCAAATATAAATCGTCTAAAATCAAAACTTACTTTATTAGAAAACCGAATTAAAGAAAGAATAGAAGTAACAAAAGAAGATATTATGCTTGAAAACTTCTTTACTTTATACAACTTAGACATCAAAGAGCAGATGATATTTGTAGCGCTTTTAAAAGAAGAATATAGTGGTGGTGGAGAGTCTATACGAGATATGAATTCTTTGATTGACTTAATTTCTAGTGATGATTATGAGAAAATTAAATATAGAAGTTTGCTAGAAGAAAGTGGGAATCTGATTACAAATAATATCTTAGATTATGATGAGATGCTAACTCCTTATGGTGGAATTATTAGAAATTTTTATATTCCAGAGCAGATACTTTATAAAATATCTCATCCAGCAAAAAAAGAAAAAAGAAAACAAAAAATCAGACTAAATATACTGATAAATGAGCAAGAACTTTTTGAACTAATTGAACCAAAAAAAGGACTAGATGAAATAGTTCTAAATCCAAAAACAAAAGATACACTTGATTCACTACTAAAACAAGTAGATAAGGAAGTGATAAACCGTCTTAAAGAATGGGGTATAAAAGATAAGAAAAAAGGGATAGATGCAAGAATTATTTTCTATGGAACAGCAGGAACTGGTAAAACTATAACAGCTTTAGCTATTGCAAAATCTTTAAAAAAACAAATATTATCTTTTGATTGTAGTAAGATATTATCTCAATATGTAGGTGAGAGTGAAAAAAATGTACGAAAGATATTTGATAACTACAAAGAGCTTTGTATCAAGACAAAAACAGAGCCAATACTTTTACTAAATGAAGCAGACCAATTTCTAAGTAATAGAGTCACAGGTACAAGTGCAGGAAGTGATAAGATGCACAACCAAATGCAAAATATCTTTTTAGAGCAAATTGAAAGATTTGATGGAATGTTAATAGCTACTACAAACTTATTAGAAAGTATTGATAAAGCATTTTCAAGAAGATTTAACTATAAGATTGAATTTACAAAACCAAACGAAGAACAAAGAGTAAAACTATGGAATATTTTGATTCCAAAAACTCTACCTTTAGAAGAAAACTTTGATGTAGAAAAACTTGCAAAGCATAGTCTAACAGGTGGACAAATTGAGCTTATCATAAAAAATACAGCTTATAAGCTAGCTACATATTCTAATCCTATATTTAAAGTTGAAGATTTTACTGAAGAGATTGAAAAAGAGAAAAAGAATAATTTTGACAAAGAACATAAAGCTGGATTTTTAAGCTAAAAATTCACTTTTATGAAATAGTAAAAGTGAATTTTACACCTGTATATTCAGTATCTTTATAAGTGTAAGTTTCATTTTGCACTTCTATTTTACCACCCATAACATTCGCAATCAAATCATTTACCATATGAAGACCAAGTCCCGTACATTGAGATTGATGTTTAGTTGTAAAGTATGGTTCAAATATCTTTTCTATTATATCTGCTGGTATTCCACCTGCATTGTCTTTTAGTTGTATTGATATCTTTTCATTTTCTTTTGATATATCTAGGAATAAATATTTGTTTTTTATATCTTTAGTTTTTAATGCATCTATTGTGTTATTTAATATATTTACATATGCTTGTGTTAGTTCATTTGGATAGGCATTTATTTTTATATCTTCTTGGATATTGCATACTACTTCAATATTATTTTCTTCAAGTTGTTTATGTGCTATTTGTAAAAAGCTATTTGCATTATCTTTTAAATCAAATAATTCTAATACTTTTTCACCTTGTGCAAAACTCTTAAACTCATCAATTGTTTTTGAAAGATGTTGTGCATTTTTGTTTATCATTTCACAAGTTTCATTAAATTTTTCATCACTTAACATATCAAATTCTTTTTGTATTTGCATAGATGTAACTCCCGTAGATATTACAGACAATGGCTGTCTCCATTGATGTGCAATATTTACAATCATCTCACCCATTGAAGCCATTCTCTCTGATTTTACAAGTTTTAGATGCTGTTCTTCAAAATCTTTTCTTGCAGTTATATCTTGTCTTATAGACATATAACCTATGATATTTTTATCTTTATCAAACTCAGGAGAAATATTTGCACTAACCCAATAGTAACCATCATCTTTTAATCTATTTTTAACTTCACCTCTCCAAACTGTACCTTTTTTAATAGTTTCCCACATCTCTTTAAATGCTTCACTTGGCATATCATGGTGTCTTAGTATATTGTGTGGTTTTCCTATTAGCTCATCTTTTGAGTAGCCAGATATTTTACAAAATGCATCACTTGCTTCAGTTATGATACCTTTTAAATCTGTCTTAGAAAATATTACATATCTACTTAAAATTCGTAGATTTTTAGAACCTTCTCTTGTTCTTTCTTCTACTATTTTTGTTAAATTTTTATTTATATTTATAATCTCTTCTTGAGTACTATAAACTTTTTTATTTAATTTTTTTAGTTTATTGTTTCTTTTTATTTCTTTTATCATTTCAATAGAATGTTTCTTCTGTTGTTCTATTAGTTTATAAACTGTCAATAATACAAAAAAAGAAATGCCGATTAATAAACAAAACAAAACATTTGTATTTGTATTTTTATTTACAATATAGTTTGCCTCACTTTGAATCAAAAATATATCTTTATTTATTGAGTTTTGAATTGTAATAGCTGTTATTGCTTTATTATTTACTTTATCATAAATGCTAAAGGTAGGATATTTTTTCTGTTTTTGTTCTATTTGAAATATTAATTCTTTAGTAAGTGATAAATTTTTATGATTATTTAGAAATGCAGCAGTTGAGTTATATTCTTTTTTAAAAGTTTCAATTAAAAAAGTATTATTATCTAGTGAGTTTATACTTTTTTGATACTTTTTGATTAAATTATAACTATGATTATATTCTATTGTTTTATTCGTTAGGTATTTACTAATTTTATCATTTTTTTCGTATTGTAAAAATATATAAGACGAACATATTAAGACAATAAATAACACTACAAATGATATAAGATATTTTTTCAATGTTTATCCTTTTGTGAAATATTTATTATTATATCATTTTATATATTAGCTATATGCAGTGTTATTGTAATTTATTAAATTCCTTCAGCAATCATAGCATCAGCAACTTTTTTAAATCCTGCGATATTTGCACCATGTACATAGTTTCCATCCATACCATATTCCTCTGCTGTTAAGTGTACTCTTTTACAAATAGCCCTCATAGTTTCTTCTAACATTTTATCAACTTTTTCATATGTCCATTTTGACATAGAAGCATTTTGGCTCATTTCAAATTCGCTTACAGCAACACCTCCAGCATTTGCAGCTTTTGCAGGAGCAAAAAGTATTCCATTTTTTTGCATAAGATGTATAGCTTCAGGAGTTGAAGGCATATTTGCACCTTCACTTACAGAAACACAAGCATTTTTTACTAAGTTTTGAGCATCAATTAGTGTAAGTTCATTTTGAGTTGCACTGGGAAAAGCACAATCACAAGGGATATTCCAAACAGCATGTCCACCTTCAGGATAATCTTCAACTTTTGTATAAATTGCATCACTATTAATAGTACAATATTCTTCTAAAGATACTCTTTTATTTAATTTTAAATCTTTTAAAAGTTCAAGATCAACACCTCTTGGATCATAGATAGTACCTTTACTATCTGTACAAGAAACTGGCTTTGCACCTAAAGCATAAAGTTTTTCAATAGTATGAAGTGCAACATTTCCAGCACCACTTACTGTACAAACTCTATCTTTAAAATCAGCAAGCCCAGCAAATTTCAACATCTCATCAGTAAAATAAACACATCCATACCCAGTAGCTTCAGGACGCATTAAAGAACCACCAAACATAAATGGCTTTCCTGTTAATATCCCTTCATAAGAAGATGTGATTTTTTTATATTCACCAAATAAATATCCAATTTCCCTAGCTCCTACTCCAATATCTCCTGCTGGTACATCAATTCTTGGACCAATATATTTATGTAGTTCAGTCATAAATGCAGAACAAAACTTCATAATCTCAAAATCAGATTTTCCTTTAGGATCAAAATCACTACCACCTTTTCCTCCACCAATAGGAAGACCAGTAAGTGAGTTTTTAAAAATTTGCTCAAATCCTAAAAATTTTAAAATACCATTATTTACACTAGGATGAAATCTAAGACCACCTTTATATGGTCCAAGAGCATTGTTAAATTGTACTCTATATCCTGTATTTACTTGAATATTTTGATTGTCATCCATCCACACAACTTTAAATTTAAACTCTCTATCTGGTGTTGTAAGTCTTTTTACTATTGAATGTCTTGCATATATAGGGTTAGCATCAAGTACTGGTTGAATACTTTCTAATACTTCTTCAACTGCTTGAAAAAAAGTACCATCAGTACTGCAATTGCTTTTTTTGATTCTGTTTATTGTTTCTTCTAAAAAATTCATTTTATATCCTAGTATTTATATTTATTGGTATTATACATCTTTGTTATTTAAACATATGCAAATAAATATTATATTTAATTGATGTAATTATTTACCCTTAGCAAACTAAAAGTTACATTTATGTATAATGCGTAACTTTTTTACACACTAAGGATTATATTTGTTAGATACAACTCTAATAGTACTATGCGCTGGAAACTCGACAAGGTTTGGTCTACAGCCTAAAAAACAATGGTTAAGATGCCAAGATGAACCTTTGTGGTTAAAGGTAACAACTATGCTATCTTCATATAGTAATTTCCAAAAAGTGATAGTAGTTTCACATAAAAATGAATTAAACTACATGAAAAACTACTCAAATGACTTCACATTTATTGCAGGTGGAAATACTAGACAAAAATCAATGAGCAATGCATTACAAAATGTAACAAGTAAATTTGTAATGATAAGTGATGTTGCAAGAGCTTGTATCCCTAAACAAATGGTTATAGACTTATTAAATGCTAAAGATAAAGCAGATTGTATTGTTCCTTATCTAAGTGTTAGTGATACAGTTGTGTATCAAAATGACACAATAAATAGAGATGAAGTAAAACTTATCCAAACTCCTCAGCTTAGTTCTACATCAGTATTAATTGACGCTTTAAAAAACACTACAATATTTACAGATGATAGCTCTGCAATATCAAAAAATGGTGGAAGTGTATTTTATATAAAAGGTAATCATAAAGCACAAAAGTTGACTTTTGGAAATGAGATAGAAAACTTAAACTGTTTAGATGCTCCTTCAAATGATACTTTTGTAGGATATGGTATAGATATCCATCCTTTTGAACAAAACAAACAAATGGTACTTGGTGGAGTAGATATTGCATGCCAGTTTGGATTTAAGGCACATAGTGATGGAGATGTTCTTATTCATAGTATTATAGATGCACTTTTAGGTGGTATAGGTGCTGGAGATATTGGAGAATTTTTCCCTGATACTGATGATAAATATAAAGATGCTGATTCTAAAGAATTATTAAAAGAGATAGTGTCTTTTGTATGTAATGTAGGATATGAAATAGTAAATGTGGATGTAAGCATTCTAGCTGAAATTCCAAAAATAAACCCACACAAAGACAATATCAAAACACAATTATCAAAGCTTTTAAATATACCAAAGTATAAAATAAACATCAAAGCAACAACAGCAGAAAAACTTGGCTTCATAGGAAGAGAAGAAGCGGTAGCAGTACACAGTACTGCATCATTAAAATATTACGATTGGACAAAATAAACATATGAATGTATTAATACTAGAAGATGAAATATATCTAGCACAAAAAGTAGCATCAAGATTACAAGATGAGGGATACAATCCTACACATCACGCAACAATAAAAGAAGTAGATAAGACAAAACAATATGACACTATCTTACTTTCTACAAATATTCCTGTTGGAAATACTGAGGATATTATTAAAAAATATCCAAACTCTATTATTATACTTTTAGTATCTTATGTAAATGATGCAACAGTAACTAAGCCTCTTAAAGCTGGAGCAAATGACTATGTTGCAAAGCCTTTTTCTGTTGATGAACTAATAAGAAAAATCAAACATTTTAAAGAATACAATAACTTAAAAATGCAAAATGATTGTCTATCTAACTATATGGAGTTTTTATTTGAAACAATTGAATATGAAGCAAAACTTCCAAAAGAATTGCCATTTTTAATAGAAACAAATGACCAGAAAATTGCTGATAAGATTGTATTTGATACTGCAAAAAGACTTGATAAGAAGATACAATATGTATCTTTAGGAAATGATCCAAGAGTAGATTTAAATACATTTAAAGATAAACTTATTTATGTATATGATTTACATAATATAAAAAATACAGCAAAAGATGTATTGATGAAAAATATTGCAGGACTTGATATAGTTTTATGTTCATTTGAAACTGAAAATAATTTTCCATTTGAAACAATAGTTGCAAAGAACAACAACTCAGTAACTGTAAATGATTCAATATTAACTATAAATAACTATGTCAAAATGATGGTTTTAAAGTTTCAGTCAAAATACCCAGACACAGAACTAAGTAAAAAGCTTGGAATTTCAAGAAAATCTTTATGGGAAAAAAGAAAGAAATTTGGAATCGAGAAAAATAAAAAGTGAGAAAAGCGTATTTAACACTTTTTTATAGTGGACTGTCTCCTAAGGCACCTGGAACTGTTGGAAGCTTTGTAGCACTTATAATAGGTATGTTTTTATTAAACTATTTCACTTTAGCAAATTTATTTATGGCATCTATTCTTATAACGATAATTTCTGTTAAACAAATAGATATCTATGAAAAAGAAGTTGGAGCTCATGATGGAAAAGAGATAGTAATCGATGAATTAGCTGGTATGTGGATTGCTCTTAGTATTGCTGGAGTTACTGCAGACAATTATATGATGGGATTTGTTGCATTTTTATACTTTAGATTATTTGATATTTGGAAGCCATCTATTATTGGTAGAATTGATGAAAAAGTCCAAGGTGGTTGGGGAGTAATGGGAGATGATGTTGTTGCTGGATTATTTGCTGGATTAAGTACGGCTTTAACATACCATTTAATAAACACTTTCATATAAAATTAAAAAACTTTAGATAGTATACTTAAAATTTAAAATAACAAAGAAAAGAAAAGGCTAAAAAATGTTAGACGCAAATACAATTTATAACGAAATGATGATACATATTCCACTATGTACACACAAAGAAGCACAAAAGGTTTTAGTAGTTGGAGAAGTTCAAGGTAACTTTAAAGATGAAATAGCAAAACATAGTGCTGAAGTTACATATAGTGCTGAACTAAATGTAGAGGGTGAATTTGATGTAATCATTTACAACAACGATACAATAGATGATATGGTATTGTCAAATATCAATAGATGTTTAGAACAAAAAGAAGGTGTTTTTGTATGTGTAAGTGAAAGATTCAAAAAAGATAGCGATAAGTTAGTATCTGACTTAAAAACTATAGGAGCAACTTTTTGGATAACTATGCCATATAGATTTGGTCATACTATGGCTATAATTGGAAGTAAAAAATTCCATCCTCAAGCTGATATTATTTTAGATAGATCAGACTTTTTAGAATGTGATTACTACAATACTGAGTTACAAAATGCATGTTTTGTTCACCCACAGTATGTAACAAAAGCCTTAACTGGTATTGCAAAAAGATAGTATGTTTAAAAATGCAATAGCCTTAACAGGAGGAATAGCAACAGGTAAAAGTACAGTTGCTAATCTATTTATGCTTCATGGTTTTTTAACGATAGATGCTGATGAAATTGCACATAAAATATTAGATGAAAACTCATCTAATATAGAGAAACTATTTGGAAGAAAATATGTTCTTAACAATAAGGTTCTAAGAAAAGATCTTGGAAACCTTATTTTTAACAATACAGAAGAAAAATTAAAATTAGAAAAACTACTTCACCCTTTAATCAAAGAAGAGATTATACTAAAAGCGAAAATTTTTGAAGATAATGATAAACCATATTTAATAGATATCCCACTATTTTTTGAAAATAAAAATTATGATATAAAAAGAAGTGTTGTAGTTTATACATCAAAAGACATTCAAATACAAAGATTAACCAAAAGAGATAAATCTACAAAAGAAGATGCTCTTTTGCGAATCAACAACCAAATGAATATAGAAGATAAAAAAGAGCTTTCTACCTATGTTATAGATAATAGTAAAGATTTACCACATCTAATAGCAGAAGTTGAAAGAATAAAAAAAGAGGTATTATCATGATGTATACTAAATATGATGCAAGTGGAAATGACTTTGTAATATTTCATACAAATGAAAATAAAGATTATTCTTGCCTTGCAGTAAAACTATGTGCAAAAGATGAGTTTGATACTGATGGTTTAATTGTAATAGTTCCTCATGATACTTTAGATTTTGAGTGGTTATTTTACAATAATGATGGCTCAACCGCTTCAATGTGTGGAAATGGAACAAGAGCAGTTGCACACTATGCAGATAAACATAACTTAGCTTCAAATAACATGACTTTTCTTACAGGTGCAGGAGAGATATCTTGTAGTGTTGAAGGTAATATTGTAGAAACACAAATGACAGAACCTATTGAACTAAAAGCACCTTTTAGTGAAGATGGATTTGATTGTTGGGTTGTTGATACTGGTGTTCCTCATGTTGTAGTATTAACAGATGATTTAAAGAAATTTACTTTAGAAATATGTAGTAAATTTAGAAAAAAATACGATGCAAATGTAAACTTTGTACAAGTCTGTGATGATGAACTAAAAGTAAGAACATTTGAAAGAGGTGTTGAAAACGAAACTCTTGCCTGTGGAACAGGAATGGTTGCATGCTTTTTAAGAGTTTTAAACTTAAATATTTGTAATTCAACTGTTAAAGTTATACCTAAAAGTAGAGAGATATTAACTATAAGAAAAGAAAAAAATATATTGTACTTTAAAGGTGCAGTAAAAGAAATATATCGAAAAGAAGTTGAATAATTGAAATCATTATTATTAGTTTTAGGATTTACACTTAGTTTAATAGCTACAAATAATATGCCAAAAAGTTATTATGAAATCACCGATACAAAAAAGATGAAAACTGCTTTTTTCTATCATATTTTAAGTATGGCTAAAAGACAAAATGCTTTTATTTTACAAGATAGAAAGTTTATTGAAAAAACATATTCTAAAGTAAGTACACTATCAAAAAACTCAGATGAATATAAAAGATTTAAAAAAATACAAAAAAGATATAAACTAAAAGATGATTATACTTTAAAAACATATCTAATAAAAATAGATACAATTCCTACTTCTTTAGTTTTAGCACAAGCTGCTATTGAAAGTGGTTGGGGTAAAAGTAGATTTTTCAAAAAAGCAAATAATATCTTTGGTCAATGGACTTGGTCAGGTATTGGACTAACTCCTTCTTCAAGAGATGCAGGTAAAAAGCATAAAATAAAAATATTTTCTACTTTAGAAGATTCTGTAAAAAGTTATATGATAAATCTAAACTCAGGGTGGGGATATAAAGATTTTAGAGCTTTAAGAGCAAGTCTTAAAGCTAATAATAATATAAGTGGTGTAGCTCTTAGTGATACACTAACTAACTATTCTCAGAAAAAAGAAGTTTATAATAAGATGGTAAAAAATCTAATTCTTAGTAATAAACTTTCTAAGTTTGATTAAGAGTTATCTATCTAACTCTTTTTGTATTTTTTGGCTTAATGAAACTATCGGGGGTTTAAAATCAGATTTTTTTACCCAATTTCATCTAATAAACAAACAAAAGCAAAAATTAAAGCCATAGCTGATAATACTGAGGAGGATGAGTGGGCAAGTTTCTAAAACTTTTTTATTTTATTTAAATAAAATATTTTTTAAAAACTTCTCCCAATCATAGATTTCATAATATTTTTTAAATCTTCATTGTCTTCATCTTTAAGTACTTCGATAGCTTCCATACCAAATTTATTTGCTAAAAGAATAGAATCTTGTAGAGCTTTAGTTTCATTCATATTATCTTTTATCCAAGATAGCTCTTCATCGCGTAAAGGCTTTTTATACATTGACTCTAGCTTAGATTTATTTTTAGCATCTAGTCGCTCCCACATAAGTAAATAAGGAATAGTTACTTTCCCTTCTACAAAATCCAAAAGAGCTGGTTTTCCTAAAGTTTTACTATCTTGAGTAATATCTAAAATATCATCAATCATTTGAAATGCAATTCCTAGATTTTTACCATAAAGTGCAAATGACTCTTCATCTTTTGACACTAAAAAAGCAGCACTTCTAGCACTTGCTTCGATTAAAGAAGAAGTTTTTTTATAAATCATATCAAGGTACTTATCATATGAATTATTGAACTCTTTTGATAAATCAACATCCAACATCTCTCCAACACTTAAAAGTGTAACTGCATTTGAAATATTATATGCAATACTTGATGGCATAGTTGTAAGCTGGGTAAAGGCTTTAGAGTATAAAATATCACCAAACATAATTGCAGTTTTGTTATCAAACAGTGCATTTATACTTGGCTTTCCTCTTCTAGTATCAGATTCATCAATAACATCATCATGAAGTAAAGATGCCGCATGTATCATCTCTATAACTGCACATAATTCTACAGATTCATTAGTTGTACCTGCTATTTTTAGTACAAGTTTACTTCTTAGCATTTTTCCAGTTGCTAGTAAATCTAGAAGTTCTAAACTTCTTGCATCGCCTATTTCTTTTACTAAGTCTATTATCTTAGCTTTTACTAAATCTAACTCTTCCATTTTTCATTCTCCAATTCTTTATTCAAAGTACTTCTCATGTTAGTTTCCATATCTTCATACCAAGTTGTTTTCTTTTTTGCTTCAATTGAATCTAAATATATTACTTTGATATCCCCAGGTGTTTGAGTAAACTTTTTAGAATCCCAAATAGCTAAACTTCCAACTATTACAATTGGTTGGACTTTTAAGTTGTGTTTCTCAGCAATCATTCTAGCCCCTGCTTTAAACTTTCTGATTTTTGTTCCATCTGTTCTTGTACCTTCAGGAAATATTGCTATTTGTCTTCCATCGTCAAGTCTATTTTTACTATCTTTTAAAAGTTTAATCAAAGATGTTTTACTTTCCCTTTCAACAATTATCATATTTGGAACTTTTAAAATATTGCCATATAGAGGTATATCGGCAATCTCTTTTTTAGCAACCCAAGCAGGATCAACTGAAGATAAAGCTTCTATAGTTGTGATATCCATTATTGACTGATGGTTCATCATAATTATATCTGCACTTGTATCTTCAGTCCCTACAATTTCTACAGTTGCCCCTTGAAGTGTGAGTTGTAGTTTTGCCCAATTTCTTCTTATCTTTCTTTTACTTTTTTGTGATCTAAAGATCATCATAAGTAGTATAATAAGTCCTACAGTTATCATCATCTGAATTATTGAGAATATTGCTCTTAATTGTTTCATTTTTTAATCCATCCTAAGTTTCCATTGGTAAATAATACTTTTAAAAAGTTTTCATTTTCTACTAGTATTTCTACTTCTTGTTTTATTTCTACAGTTTTATAAATTGTAGAATTTTTTGTTGGTAGTATATATACTTTTGTATTTTCTTTTATAATCATTTTTTCATTTGGTATCATCAAGATAATTAAAAATGTCATAAACAATATACCCATAAATAAGTATAAAAATTTTCTTCTAAAATAATACATCATCATAAAAAATAAAACTATAACAGCTAGAGTAATTTTTTTATAATACATCATATCATTTTCATATGGGTTTAAATCTGTTTGCGTACTTACTAAATCTTCTTTTAGATTTATAGGTGTATCTATAAAAACAAACTTATCTTCAATAGAATTATAATACTCAAACTTTATACTTTTTTCATGCTTTGGTATGATAACAGAATAATACAAACTTTGTATATCTTCATCCCATGAAACATCTTCCCTTTGCTGTATATTATATGAAGATAAATAGAACTCTTCAAGATTAGAGTCTTTGGCATTGATTACTATTACAGTTAAGAGTTCATCGTTTGTATATTGTTTTGTGGTTATGCTACTTACTTCTAAAGATGAAGCTATAACATTTGAATATCTTTTTTGATTTATTGCTATATTTCTATAAGTTATTTTTGGTTTTTGAAGTATAAAGTTATCTATGTAAGTATTGTTTAAATCAGTAATTGTGATATTTATACTTGGCAGTATAAATCTGCCATTTTTTACTTTATATACTAGCTTCGTAGAATATCCATGTTCGGATACTTTAGTCCAAGATATATCAGAAGTAAGCTTTTGTAAATTTAGTCCATTTCCTATATCTGTAGATATTGAAAACTCTAGTTCTTTGGGCAATAAAATATCAATATTTACATCCATGGTAAATCTTTGTTTTGTATATACTATATTTGGATAGTTAGCATACTTTGCATATAAAACTTTTGCTTTTATTTGCGCTGAAGTATTAGTGTCATTTGCAACTAAAGATGATGCAAATGATATTAGGAAAAGAAATGAAAATAATATCCTAAGAGAAAATTTCATTTAGATTATTTTAAAAATCCCTCAAGCATTTTTACACCATCTTTACAACCAAGAAGTTCTTCCATCGCTCGCTCAGGGTGAGGCATAAGTCCAAATACATTTTTTTCTTTGTTACAAATACCAGCGATTTGTTCAACACTACCATTTAAAACTTGGTTTGTTCCATTTTTGTCACAGTACTGTAAAAGAATTTGACCGTTTGCTTGTAAATCTTTTAGTCCTTCTTCATCTATAAAGTAGTTACCATCATGGTGCGCTACTGGTATATTTAAAATATCGTTATTGTTTAGTTCTTGTAAAAATGTATTATCATTATTTACAACTTTGATATGATGGTGTTTTGATATGAAATGCAAGTTATCATTTCTTTTTAAAGCACCTGGTAAAAGTCCTGTTTCTGTTAAGATTTGGAAACCATTACAAATACCTAAAACTTTTCCACCTTTAGATGCATATTCTTTAACACTTGCCATAATAGGAGCATGTTTAGCTAAAGCGCCAGATCTTAAATAATCACCATAAGAAAAACCACCAGGCAATACAACCAAGCTAGTATTTGATGGGATTGTTGTTTCTTCATGCCAGCATATAGTAACTTGCGCTCCTAGTCTTTCAAAAGCATATTTAGTATCATATTCACAGTTAGTTCCTGGAAATTGTAAAACTACTACTTGCATGATTAAGCTTCTAGAGTGATTTCGTAATCTTCAATTACAGTATTACAAAGTAAGTCTTCACACATCTTTGTAACTTGAGCTCTTGCTTCATTTTCATCAGATGTTTCAAGTTTCATAATGATTTGTTTACCAATTCTCACATCCAAAACTGCTTGCTTAAATCCAAGTGTATCAAGTGTATGGTGTGCTGCTTTACCTTGAGAATCTAAAACACCTTTTTTAAGTCCAATATTTATAATAGCTGTCATTTTTTACCTTTTGTGTATTGTATATTCGTGGATTATATCATATTGTTACTTATATTTCTTGGGATTTTATTTCATCAATATTTTATATATAAGTTTTAATGTACCACTTAGAAAAAGTCCAAAGTGCATATAAATGTTGTTTATGTTTATTTTGCTTTGCTTGGGTATAAATATATTTTATATATTCAATATCAAAAAGATTATGTTCTTGATTTGCTTTTAATATTGTATTTAAAATATTATCTTTGTAGTATCCCAATATCCATTCATTGTATGGACTATTGAATCCCTTCTTTTTTCTATTGATTATCTCAGAAGGTAGATATTTTTTTGCTATTGTTTTTAATAAATATTTATTAGTATTTCCCAATTTCAATGAATTATCAATATTAAATGATAGGTTTACCATATTTGTATCTAAAAAAGGATTTCGTACCTCTACAGAATTTGACATTGAAATTTTATCTACTTTACTTAGGAGAACTTCTCCTAGCCAAACTTTCATATCAATATAACTCATCCAATCAATTGGATTATTTTTTTCTTTTTCATACTTAAATATTGGTGTACTTTTAAATAACTTTGATTTTTGTTCTTCATTAAATATTTCACCAAAACTTTTATAAATTGGTTTATTTGAAATAATTCTTTTAAAGTAATCAATCTCTTTGGTTGAAGACGGCAAAGATGATACTATATTCTTTTTAATAAACTCTATTTGAGAGCTATCAAGTGTATTTTTAAATTCATAAAAAGCTAAATTTTTAGAATAAGCTTCATATCCTAAAAATAACTCATCCGCACCCTCTCCTGATAATACTGCTTTTATTGAATTATCATGTATTGCTTTACTTAAATGATGTAATGGTATTGAAGCAGAATCAGCGTGTGGCTCTTCTAATGAATTGTGCACTTCATCTATACTTGATAAATAATCTTCTTCCTTTAAAACTATACTCGTATGATTTGTATTTAAATATTTAGCTACAATATTGGAGTATTTTAATTCACAATGTTTTTTATTTGTTTCATAACCTACTGAAAAAGTACTAATTTGAGTAGCTGAAAGTTTTGAATATATTGAACTTATAAGAGAACTATCTAATCCGCCACTTAACATAGTTCCTATTTTAACATCACTACTTGCTCTTTTATCTATTGATTTTATTAGTACTTCTTCTACCTTTGATAATGCCAACTTTTCTTCAAAAATAGTTTTTTTTGTTTCTATTTTATAGTATTTTTTAGTATATAAAGTATTATTCTCATATATCATATATGTTGAAGATTCAAGTTTCTTGATATCTGTATAAAACGTATTTGGAGATAAAGGAACAAAGTACTGTAAATACTGACTAAGAGCCACTTTATTTAGTTTAGGTGTAAATCCTAAAAGTTTAATAATAGGAGTAATCATACTGGAAAAAATAAACTTATTGTCTTTATTATAAAAATACAAAGGCTTCTTTCCATATCTATCTCTTGCCAAAAAATATTTGTCTTTTTTTATATCATAAATACAAAAGCTAAATTCTCCATGAATTTTATCTAACAATCTTTCTTGATATTTTATATACAATCGCAATATCACTTCAGTATCACTTTTAGTTTTACAGATTAAATTTTCATCTTTTACTAAGTCTTGATAATTATATATTTCACCATTAAATGAGATAAGTATATCTTCAAATTGCATTGGTTGATTTGCACTCTCATTTAAATCAACAATTTTTAATCTAGTATGTCCAAAGTAATTATTTTTTATTTTTTTTATTGAACAATTATCTGGACCTCTTTTATCCATAATCTTCGTTGCTTCTTTGAAGTCATAATCAGATTTATAATTTATCCCTAAAATGCCACACATTGTTTTTAAACTCCAAAAATACTTTTTATAATATGTAAATCAAAATAAAAAATAAGAAGAAATAAAATTGTAGAAAATAAAATAACATTGGTTACTAAATATGGTTTACAGCCATATAATGCTGCTATATTTACATTGTTCACGGCAAGTGGAGTTGATAAGGATAAAACTAATATAGCAGCTGCGTATGAATCTAAAGAAAAAATAAAAGAAAATATTATTCCTAAAATAGGTAATATTATTAACTTAACCGATGATGTAAGAACTGTCAATTTATAATTTTGTTCTTTTGTATTTACTTTAGCAAGATATATCCCAAATATTAAAAGTTGAATTACAATTGCAGCATACGCTCCCATTTGTAAAGCTTTATCAATCTGTAGATTTATTGGAATATGAAAATAGTTAAAAGCCAATGCAAGTATAGAAAACCAAAGAATTGGAATTTTAATCATTGAAAAAAATGACTCTTTAAAAGTAAAATTACCTTTTGAGAAAAAGTATATTCCTACAGTATATATAAAAAATATATTTGCAATATTGATTATACTGGTGTAAGGTATACTTTGTTCTCCAAATACTGCTATACCTAAAGGGATTCCTAAATTTCCAGTATTTCCAATAAGTGCTGTTACTATAAATATTGATTTATTTTTTTGTTCATCAAAAATAAATTTTGATATAAATATCATAATAATAAGAGTAAAAGTAATAGTAATAATATAAATTATAGGAGTTAATATAAGTGTAGGATCTATGGGTATTCTAGTAAGTCCCCAAAATGTTAGAATAGGTTGCATGAAATATATTGATATTAGAATTAAAGTTTTTTCATCAATTTGTGAAGTAAATATTTTTTTAGCAATATATCCAAGAAAAATAAATGAATATATTGATAGTATAGAAACTAATGCAGACAATTTATTCTACAAATTTAGGGTGTGGTTTACTCGCATTTAGTTCATTTTGTACTGCTATTAAATTGTTTCTTAATGTGTTATTTTCTTTTTTAAGTTCATGAACTTGTTCTAGTGTTGTTCTTCTTTTTGCCATTTCTGTATCAGCGATATTTATTAGTTTATGCTTAAGAGCATTTATTTCTTGCTCATAGGCTGCAAGTTGTTTTTCTTGAGAAGATGTTTTTTTCATTTGAGTTTCTAATGCACTTTTTATAAATGAAGCATCTGGACCACTTGTAGCAACTGGTGCCGGTTTATTTCTTAACTTTTTAACTTCTTTACTTAACAGTAAAACTTTTTGTCTTTGTTCTAAAATATTCTGTCTTACTTTATTCATTGTTTCTTGTTTTTCTTGCTCTTCATCATCAGCTAAAAACCCAATAGCAGTATAACCCATAAGATTACCTGTGTTTGAATCTTTTTTAGGAATAGCTGTAACTCTTAGATGAAAAGATTCTTTTTTACTAGTTATATATTTTATTTTACCAGTCCAAGTTTCACCTTTTTTTACAGTTTCTTGCATCTTTACATAATGTGTTGTTGTAGAATCAGGATGAATAGTAATAATTACATTTGAATCAACTAATTCATTTTCTTCATAATCAGATACAGCATCAAAATAACTATTTGTAGAAATTATCATATCTTTTTGATCTACTTTAACTATAGTTGCAATACCATCCATAAGTTCCATATATTCAGATAATTCTGCTTCTTTTTCTTGTATTAGTTTTTGATTTCTTTTGATTTGACAAAATTTTTGTACAGTCATTAACAATTCTTTTGTATCAATTGGTTTTAGACTGTATCCTGATACATTTACTTTGATTGCATCCATTAAATAATTTGCTTCACCATGAGCAGTTGTCATAACTACTGGAATCTCTTCATTATACTTTCTAATCTCTTCTACCATTTCTAGACCATTTAAGTTTGGCATATTTATATCACTAATTATCGCGTCAAATTCAATATCCATATCATTTGTATATAACAAATAGTTAGCAACACCTTCTTTTCCATCTTCACAAGTAATAACTTCTTTGAATACTTTTTTTAGGATATTTCCAAGAGAAGTTCTTATTGATACATCATCTTCGACATACATAACTGTTAGTGTTTTTAAAAATTCTTTATTGAACATAATTTATGCTATTCCTTCTTCTTTAGTTAATTTTATTGGAAGTGTTATTGTAAACTTGGCGCCAAAATATTTTTTTCCATTATGTATAAAGTTAGTATTCTCTACACTTAATGTTCCTTGCATACTTTGAGTTATAATTCTATATGTCATGTATAGACCAAGTCCAGTACCTTGTGATTGATGTTTTGTTGTAAAGTATGGTTCAAATATTTTTGTAATTATATCTTCTGATATTCCCTCTGCATTATCTTGAAATGTTATATGCACTAAACCATTCTTTTTTGTTAACTCTACAAGTAAAATTCTTTCATCAATAGGTCTTATTCCGTCATCTAAAGCATCTTTTGCATTATTTATAATATTTAAAACACCTTGGATAAATTCATTTTTATAGTTTGAAATTCTCATATTGTCTTTGTAATTTTTTATTACAGAAATATGATGATTTGAAATACTAGAATCTACAACACTAAAAGCACTATCAATAGCAGAAGATACGTCAAACTCAACGTCTTCTTTCTTTCCTTCAATAAAGTTTCTAAAATCTTCGATAGTTTGAGATAAGAATAATGTTTTATTTACAATTCGTCCTAGTGCTGAAGATAAGTCATTGTTGTCTAGTATGCCTAATTCATTTTGTATACTTAGACTACTTGCTGTTGTACTAATAGCACTTAGTGGTTGTCTCCATTGATGAGCAATATTTCCAATCATCTCGCCTAAAGAGGCCAATCTAGATTGGTCTGCTATTAAAGTATCTTTTTTTCTAGCATCTTCTATTTGCTTTGCTATTTGTACATTTTGCTCTTCAAGTTCTCTTACTGTATCAGTAAGCTCTTCTTTTTGCTGATTTATTTGATGAAGACTAAGAGATAATTTATGTTGAAAAATATTGTTATTATAAATATAAATTATTATTGCAAGCAATAAAATAACAATCATGCTTATTAATATATAAAAGTCTTTATATAGATTACTAATAAATGTAGAGTTACTGTACTTTATAAAATAAGCTACATTTTTATTATTTTTGATATTGGATATTGGATAGAATGTAATGATTTTATACAGTTTTTTATTTTTAAAATATACCGAAAATGTTTTATTTCTTTCTAGTCCTAATGTTATTTCACTTAAAACTTCTTTTGGTATTTTTGATGCATTAGCATATTGTTTGATTGGTGAATAAAACTTATCACTTATTTTTGTAACTTTGTATTTGTTTTCAATAGAATTAGAAAAACTTTTTTTATCAACTATTTCTTTATCTATTATAAAATTTATTTTAGAATGAAAAGAATGTTCTAGTTCTTCTTGAAAAGAATCTGTAGAAATAGACGCTTCAACACTTCCTATATGACTACCATCTTGTGCAAATATTGGAAAAACATATCTAAATCCAGAAGCCACTCTTCCCATTTCAAAACCTTTTACAGGTATTTTTAATTGATTTGTTAAGTTTATACTTTCTCTAAAGTTTGTCAAATCATCTCCAAACTTATTTGGTTTATGCATTCTTAAAAAACTTATATTATCTTTTGAATGAAAATGTAATTGTTTTATTCCAAGGAATTTCCACTGTAAGTATTTATCATTTACCTGTTTGTATAATTTATTTCTCAATATTTTCATATATATTTCAGAATGTTTATCTTTACTTTTTTCTAGAATTGATATGATTTTTTTATCGCTTATAATATCATTGTAAATTATTTGTGCTAGTTGGTATTTTTCATCATTTATTACATTGAATTGAGTATTCATTCTTTTGTGTTGTTTTTTTAAATATGTGTCTATTCTATGTTCTTTATCTTCATTTATAAACACTACACTTACAATAAAAATAGCAATAAAAATCATAATGGTACTAATATTTTGTTTGCTCAAAATAAACCTTTTTAGTTATGTATTATTATTATAGCAAATTAACTCTTAAACATATTTATTGTACACTAATATATAATGAAGAACAAAATACTAAACATACTCAAAACACGGCCATTGATAATAGATGGCGCAATGGGCACTCAACTACAATCAATAGAAATAAGACCTGAACTTTGGCTAGATGAAAATGGAGCTAATCAAGAAGGTTGTAATGAACTTTTAAATACAACATCTCCAGAAATTTTAGAACAAATTCATGAAGCTTATGCACTTTCAGGTGCAGATATGATTAAAACTAATACTTTTGGCTCTATGGACTGGGTTTTAGATGAATATGGTATGGGTCATAGATCCTATGAACTTTCAAAAGCTGGTGCAGTACATGTAAAAAAAATATGTGATAAATACAGCACAGAAGAAAAGCCAAGATTTGTTCTAGGTTCAATAGGTCCAGGAACTAAACTACCTTCTTTAAAGCATATTGACTACGATACTATGTATAATGGTTACCAAACTATGGCTAGAGGTTTGATTGATGGGGGAGTTGATGTATTTCTACTTGAAACTTGTCAAGATCCATTACAAATAAAAGCTGCAATTCATGCTGTTCAAGATTTAGATTCTAGTATTCCTGTGATGGTTAGTGTTACTATTGAATTATCTGGAACTATGCTAATTGGTACAGATACATCTACTATTGTAACTATTTTAGAACCTTTTGATTTACTTTCTTTAGGATTTAATTGTGGAACAGGACCGCAGCAAGTAAAAAAACATATTGAAATATTAAGTGAAAGTTCAAATAAACTTCTTTCAATTCACTCAAATGCAGGATTACCTGAAAATAGAGGTGGATATACTTTTTACCCTATGGATGATGTTGAATTTACAAATATTCAAAAAACATTTTTAGATTTTGATGGTGTGTCTTTTTTAGGTGGCTGTTGTGGTACTACTCCTAAACATATTGAAGCATTAGTAAATGCAACAAAAAATATTAAACCAAAAGCACCTACAGGAAAAACACCTACTTCTTTAGCTTCGTTATTTAATTCTGTTACTTTAAAGCAAGAACCAGCACCTTTACTAATTGGAGAGCGTTCAAATGCTACAGGTTCTAAAGCTTTTAGAGAGTTATTAAAAGCAAATGATTATGAAGCAACTCTAAGTGTAGGGCAACAACAAGTTCGTGCTGGAGCGCATATTATTGATGTTAGTGTTGGTTTTGCAGGTAGAGATGAAACAAAAGATATGAATGAAGTAATATCTCTTTATGCACAAAAAATATCTTTGCCACTTATGCCTGATTCTACTCAAATACCAGCACTTATAGAAGCTTTAAAACTTATAGGTGGAAAGCCTATAATAAACTCTGTAAACCTTGAAGATGGTGAAGAGAGATTTGATGAGATATGTCAAATGGCTAAACGATACGGTACATCTTTAGTTTGTCTTGTAATAGATGAAGTTTCTATGGCTAAAACTAAAAAAAGTAAAGTTGAAATTGCAGAGCGTATTTACCAAAGAGCTGTAAATGTACATGGACTTAATCCTTGCGATTTGGTATTTGACATGTTAGTATTTACCATTGGTTCGGGTGATGAAGAGTATCATACAGCAGGAATTGAAACTATTGAAGCTATTAGAGAATTTACATCTATGCATCCAGAAGTTTCGACTACTCTTGGACTTTCTAATATATCTTTTGGACTTGATATTAAAGCACGAGTATATTTAAACTCAATCTTTTTACATCATTGTATTGAGGCTGGACTAAGTTCTGCTATTGTGAATGTTAAGCATTTAGTTCCAAGAACTAAAATGAAAGATTCTGATGTAAAAGCTTGCGAAGATTTATTATTCAATAAAAGAGAAAATGGTGATCCTTTATTTGCTTTTATTGACCACTTTAGCGATATTGAAGCTGTTGCAGAACAAAGTGATGAAGAATATAATACCTTAAGTTCAAAGCAAAAAGTTGAAAAACTTTTAATGGATGGAGACAAAGATAGACTTCTTCCTTTGACTTTAGAAATACAAGGAAAAGAAGTAGCACCAGAAGTTATCGTAAATGAATGGCTAATTGATGGTATGAAAATAATTGGAGAACTTTTTGGAAGTGGACAAATGCAACTTCCTTTTGTACTACAAAGTGCAGAAACTATGAAAGCCTGTGTTGATAGTTTAAATCCACATTTACCAAAAATAACAAAAGAAGTTGAAACTACACTAATAATTGGAACTGTTAAAGGTGATGTACATGATGTAGGTAAAAATCTAGTAGATATTATACTTTCAAACAATGGATTTAAAGTAGTAAACATAGGTATAAAAGTAAGTATTGATGACTTTATAAACTCTGCAAAAGAGTATAATGCTATGGCTATTGGAATGAGTGGATTACTAGTAAAATCTACAAATGAGATGAAGTCTAATATGATGAAACTAAAAGAAGCAGGTATAAGTTTACCAGTGATGTTAGGTGGAGCCGCACTAACAAAACCTTTTGTTGATGATTTTTGTAGACCAATATATGATGGACCTATTTTTTACTGTAGAGATGCATTTGATGGTGTTATTGCTATGCAAAGACTTGAAAAAGCAAAGGGTGATTACTCTGCTTTAGACCAAATGATGCCTGCAGATTTAATTGTGATTGATGAAAGTAAAAAAGAAGAAAAAGTAGTCTTTGATGCAAATATTCATACGCCTACTCTTTTAGGTAACCATGTAGAATATAAGTCACCATTTATGGGAAGAAAAGTTTTAACAGCACCTTCAAAATATACTCAGGAACAAAAGAACGCAGTAAATTCAAAAATACAATGTAACTCAAACTTTAATAAAGAGTTAGCATTTTCTTGGATAAATCATAGAATATTATTTAGGCAAAGATGGGGATATAAGAGAGCAAAGATGGAAGTAGCAGAGTTTAGAAAGCAAGAAGAAACTTTAGTCCAACCAATTTATGATAGATTAAAAGAACAATTTATAGATGAAAATATATTTGATCCTATTGCACTTTATGGATACTACTACTGTAAAAGTGCAGATACAAAGCTACATATTTATGATACTGATAAAAAAACTATTCTTACTACATTTGACTTTCCAAGACAAGGAAAATCACCACACAGATGTTTGTCTGATTATTTTAAAAGCGATGAGTTTGATGTTGTTGCCTTTACGCTTTCTAGTGCTGGACATGAAATCACTTCTTTTGAAAAAGCCCTTTATGATGAAGGTAAATTTACTGAATATTACTTAGTTCATGGACTTGGTGTTGAGCTAGCTGAAGCTATGGCGGAAGTACTTCATAAGCAAGTAAGACTTGACCTTGGAATTGCTTCAAAAGAAAAACCAACATTAAACGATGTTCAAATGAAACAATATCAAGGATGTAGATATTCTCCTGGATATGCGGCTTGTCCGGATTTAGCACAAAATAGACAGATATTTGACTTATTAAAACCAGAAGATTTTGCTATAGAGCTAAGTGAAACATTCCAAATACATCCAGAGCAAACTACAGTGGCTATTATAGTTCCAAATAAAAAGGCAAACTATTTTAATGTATAAAATAGTTTTAAGTTTACTATTTACTCTTTGTGTATTTGCAAATACATATGAAGATGCAATGAAACAGTATAATAAAGGCGAGTATAAAAAAGCACTAGATATGTTAAAAGTATTAGCAAATAATGGTGATGCAGTAGCTCAAAATGACTTAGGCGTAATGTACGAAGTAGGTCAAGGTACAAATGTAAACTATAAAGTATCTAAGATATATTATGAAAAAAGTGCTGCACAAGGTAATTCAGATGCCCAATATAACTTAGGACTAATAAAAAAAGGACAGAAAAAATATAGAGAAGCCGTAGCACTATTTAAATTAAGCGCAAAACAAAAAAATCAATGGGGGGAACATTATCTAGGAATAATGTACCAACATGGAAAAGGTCTAAAAAGAAGTTATGCACAAGCTATAAAATACTATAAAAGAAGTATTTCTCAAGGAAACTACTTATCTCAATCAAACCTAGCTTTAATGTATGAAAAAGGAAAAGGTGTAAATAAAAACTTTTTAAAAGCTATAGAGCTTTATACTTTAAGTGCAAAACAAGATTATTTTGTAGCACAATATAATCTAGGTATGATTTATTATCTAGGAAAAGGTGTTCCTCAAGATAAAAAAAAGGCGCAAAGATTATTTCAACAGTCTTGTAACAATGGTCATAGAAAAGGCTGTTCAAACTTGAATCTTTTTAAAAAATAACAAGATTTAAATTCAATGTATAATTTAATAGTTATAGGAGCTGGAGCAAGTGGAATAATATCTGCAATAACAGCAGCAAAAGATGGAAAAAAAGTTTTACTTCTAGAAAAGTTATCAAAAGTAGCATCAAAAATAAAAGCGACAGGTGGGGGACGATGTAATCTTTCAAATACTCTAAGTTCAAATGAGTTTATGTCCAAATTTGGTAAAAATGGTAGATTTATGACTAAAGCTTTAGAGGTATTTTCAAAAGATGATTTAATCTCTTTTTTTAGCTCCATTGGTTTAGAAACTCACTGTCCGGATGGATTTAGGATATTTCCTATTACCCATAATTCTCAAAGTGTTATTGATGCATTAGTTCAAGAGATGTATAATTTAGAGGTAGAAGTTATATGTTCTTCGAAAGTAACAAATATAAATATATTAAACCAGAATAAAAAAGAAGTTCAAGTAAATGATATATCTTATTTTACTTCTAATATCATAGTTGCATCTGGAGGCCTAGGATATAGTACTCTTGGAGCTGATGGAGATGGATATATATGGGCAAAAGAAAGTGGACATAAAATCACATCAACTCATCCAGCAATGATGCCACTTCATACTAAAGAAAGATGGGTAGAAAACTGTAGGGCTGATACAATTGCAAAAGTAGAAATGTATGTTGATATTAAAAAGTATAAAAAGTTAAAAGCTGTAGGAGATTTAATATTTACAAAAAGTGGTATTAGAGGTCCTGTTGTACTTGATTTTGCCCGTGAAATTACCCCTTTGTTTGATAAGTATGAAGAGATACCTTTAAAAATGAATTTGATAAAAGGTAAAAATGAAAATGACATAATAAGTCTATTTAAACAAAACCCGACATTAAATATAAAAAAATGTTTACAAACAATACTTCCATTAGCTCTAATAGAACAACTTGCTATCTTATGTGAAGTTGATACAACAATTATTTTTAAAAAACTTGAAGGTGTAAAAAAAGAATCTTTTGTAAAGATACTTGTAAGTACTCCTTTAACAATAAGTGGACATGATGGATTTAAAATGGCGATGATTACAAGAGGTGGGGTAAGTTTAAAAGATATAAATCCAAACACAATGCAAAGTAAGATAGTAGAAGGATTGTACTTTTGTGGGGAAGTTATGGATGTAGATGGACCTTGTGGAGGATATAATTTGCAATGGTCGTTTTCAAGTGGTTACCTTGCAGGAAAATTAAATAAATAAAATATTATATTTCTAAATGATATAATATTGAAAACATAAGGTATAAAAATCAAAACATCAACTATATTAAAATTATTACTAATAAACTTTATTTTAATCATAAATTTAAATGCAAATGATACAAATACAACAAAATCAGCAATAGAGTTATTCTTACTAAAAATAGGTATTACTGGACTTATAAGTGATATGAATGAAGAAAAAGAAAAAATTAATAAAAATAGTTCTGATATTGAAGGTTTAACTAAAGATATGAAGTATTTGTTACAACAAAATATCAAAAATAAACTTATAGTAAAAGATGATATTCTTTCTTCACATAATACTAATGGTGAAGATGAATTATCTTTACTAAAAGCAGAAAATAAAAGATTAAAAGTATATTTAAAGACACTAGAAAATGAAAAAATGAAAAGAATTGAAAATACAAAAAGAATCAAAACTTTAGAAAGTAAGCTAGTAGAAACAAAAACAATACAAAAAAAGCAAGAAGTAAAAAACAGTAAAGTTATGAAAAAAGCAAAAACTTTCTATAAAGTTGCTTTTACAAAAACAGTGGCTTTATATAAAAAGCCATATTCATCATCAAAAATAAGTAGATATGTTAAGTATGGAGATATTTTAGATATACAAAAATGTACATATTTTGACTGGTGTAAAATAAGAGGAAAAAGAGAATATATAGCTAAATATAAAATTAAAAAAATAAAAGAGAATAAATAATTAATTTATATTATCAACTAAACTATATAATAAAATGCTATAATCTTTGTTCTTAAAAAGGATATGCGTATGTGGAAAGAAAGTGTCGATTATTTAACAATAGATATTTTAGGACTTACTGGAAGCGTAAATGATGCCATTAATTTTTTCATTTATGATGTTTTTAAAATATGGTTTTTACTTATTACTATTATTTTTGCCGTTTCATATTTACGGACATTTTTCAATACAGAATATGTAAGAGCTTACTTACAAGGTAAATCAGAATTTACTGGAAATATCTTAGCAGCACTGTTTGGTATCATTACACCCTTTTGTTCTTGTAGTGCAATTCCACTATTTTTAGGATTTATACAAGCTAGAATCCCTTTAGGTGTGACATTCTCTTTTCTTATTTCTAGCCCCTTAAACAATGAAATAGCAATAGCCTTATTATTTGGAATATTTGGTTGGAAAATAACAGCTATTTATATTGGGTTTGGACTTCTTGTAGCAATACTTGGTGGTTATGCAATAGGAAGAATGAATATGGAAAAATATGTTCTAATAGATGTTACTCCTATGGAAGGTGAACTAGAAGAAGTAAAGATAAACCTTACTCAAAGTAAAAGAGTAAATGAATCTTGGGAGTATACAAGAGATATATTCTTTAAAATATGGTTTTATGTTCTTATTGGTGTTGGAATTGGAGCTTTAATACATGGCTATGTTCCTGCTGATTTTATAGCAAGTTATGCAGGAGCTGGCAATCCATTTGCTGTTGTAGTTGCTGTTATTATGGGAATACCTATGTATTCAAATGCTGCTGGGGTTATGCCTTTGGTTGAAGTACTTACTTCAAAAGGTATGTTACTTGGAACTGCTTTGGCATTTATGATGGCAGTAACTGCTTTATCATTACCTGAAGCTATGATTTTAAAAAGAATCTTACATATAAAACTTATTGCACTATTTTTTGGTATAGTTGGTTTTGGAATAATATGTATAGGTTATATATTTAACGCAATTTTATAAAAAGGAAATAAATGAAAATAGAAATACTTGGAACAGGATGTTCAAAATGTAAAGCACTTGAAGCAAATGCAAAAGAAGCATTAGCTCAAATAGGTGGCTTTCATAGTGTAGTAAAAGTAGAAGATATCATGGAAATCATGAAATATAATGTAGTAAGTACTCCTGCTTTAGTTGTTGATGGTAAAGTAAAAAGTACTGGTAAACTTTTAACTGCACAAGAAATAGTGGAGCTTTTAAAATTAAAAAATATATAGCATCACTTCTTTTATCTGCAAGTGCATTATCGGCAAATTTTTATGACCTTAAACCTATAGAGATAAATTCTGACATCACTTGTGTAATTGGCGATTATAATCCACCTATGAAGTCAAATAAAGGCTTTGTATCAAATATGTGTTATATTGACTTAGGAGATAGCTTAGTAGCTCTTGATGCAGGTCCTACATATAGTTTTGCAAAAGAATTTTATACATTGATAAAAGCAAAATATCCAAATAAAAAAGTAAGTCATGTAGTATTATCAAACTTTCATGATGATAGAGTACTAGGTGCTTCATTTTTCAAAGAAAAAGATATAAAAATTGTTGGACATAAAACTATCAATAATGAATATAAAAAATTCAAAAATAAATTTGGAAGAATTGAAAGAATCACAAGTAAAGAGCTTTATAATAAGACAAAATTAATAGATGCAGATATTTTAGTTGATGGTGGATATAAAATAGTTGGAAGTAAAAAAACTATTGAGATTATAAAGCCAAGTGAGATTTCAGAAGAAAAATCAGATATTGCAATATATAGTAAAAGTGACAGCTTTTTATTTGTAGGAAATATTGTATTTAATGGACGAATGTTAAACTATAGAAAAGCTTCAAATATAGATGGCTGGATTGAAGCACTCGAAAACTTATCTTCTATGAATGCAAAATACTTTCTAGGTGGTCATGGAGCACAGTACGATAAAGATGCATACAAATACTCACTAGAATACTTAAAAGCGTTAAGAGTTGGGGTAAGAAAATCTTATGATGATGAACTTGATGTTGAAGATGTAAAAGGTAGTTTTAGTATGGATAAGTTTAAAAATATAAACCATTTTAGTCAATTACATAGTAATAATATAAATAATTATTACACTCAATTAGAATGGGAATAAAGTATTATACTTGCCTATTCTCCTCTTAATCAATTCATACTATATTCATATTAAATAACTATACTTTAACCGTGTAAGAGCATACACACTAGAAGGTTGCATTAAGTGATAAATATAATTTTAAAGTAGACTAAGATATTATTTATATAGTCTTGTATTTATGATGTCGTAGTTTTCTAAAATAGAATCTTTGATTGATTGTGGTACTTCTACTTCTAGTTTTTCACCATCTTTTAGAGTTTTTGACCTTTCTTTCCAAGAGTTCTCTTTTGCAAAGTTTCTTAAAATTTGTTTATCCATAGAGATATAACTTTGCTTATCAAAATCTTCTTTAGCAATAAATCTTGAACTCTCAGGAGTAAGCACTTCATCACCTAAAACCCATAAGCCATTTTGGTCTACAAATACTTCAAATTTTGTATCAACTACAACGATTCCATTATCACTTGCAAACTTTGTAAAGCTTGTAAATAGTTCTTCAAGTTTTGTAATAATTTCAGGGAACTTTTCTCTTACACTTGAAGAATTTAAAGGTTCATCTTTTATACCTTTTGTTGTTGGTGTGAATAGCGGTGTTTCAAATTTATGCCATTGAGTTAAAGAAGATGATAATTCTAAAGAATATGGGTCGATACCATTTTGGCAAGCTTCATATAAAGAACCTGTAAGATAATTTCTAAAGATAAACTCAAACTGTACTACATCACCATCAATCTCTTCTTCTAAAGGCTTGCATAGTTCCATAAGCTGACATCTTGGAGCTATATTTAAAGTTTGTGGTACAACTTCATCTAAAATTGCTGTTCTTATTCCAAGGTTTTTAGCATACTTAGCACCACCATCAGAAATAGCAGTTTGAGATATACCCTTACCATTAATTTCAAGATTTAATGGAATATCAAAAACAGAACATCTATCACTTCTTACAAGTAAAACTTTTTGACCTTCACCTGGACAAGTATAAAGGTCTGCATTTTTACCAATATAAAATAAATTGTATCCTAAATTTTCTAACTCATCTATACCTTTTTGTGTCGTTGTTTTTTTTGATTGTGGCCATAGTCCAAGTGCCAAAATATCACTAATTTTCATTTGTTTCCTTTTATTTATTTGTAAGAATCAATGCCTTTAATACATCAAGTCCTGTTTTTAGTTGGTTATCTTTAAAGATTTCTTCTTTTGTAATAATCTTTTTATTTTCTGATTTTACATCTTCTTTTTTGTCTTCTTTTTTTCCATCAACTTTTTCTAGTTCACTTTCTAAATGCTTTTTTAAATCTTTTTCTTTGATTTTAAAATCATCATTTGAAGCACTTGGTACATTTCCCGGAAAACTAATAATATCTGGAATAATTCCTTTTGCTTGAATACTTCTTCCGCTTGGTAAATAATACTTAGCAATAGTTATTTTGATAGCTTCTTGCTGATCATCGCTTATTGGTAAAAGCATTTGAACTGAACCTTTACCAAATGTATCTTCTCCAATAATAATTGCTCTTTTAGCATCTTGCAATGCGCCACTAACAATCTCACTAGCACTAGCACTTCCCCCATTTACAAGTACTACTACAGGTGCTTTTGTAAGTGTTGCATTTTTACTTGCACTATATGAAGAATCTTCTGTTTTTGTTTTACCTTTTTGAGATACTATTACTCCAGAATCAACAAAAATATCGACAGTTTTAATAGACTGAGTTAAAGAACCTCCTGGATTATTTCTAAGATCTAGGATTATTCCTTTTGTCATCTTTTTATATTTTTTAATAAACTTAGTTAAGTGTTCAGCCACATTGTTATCAAATGAAGAAACTCTTAAATATAAAATATCATCACCAATTGTTTTAGCTGTTACAGATTTTATTTTAATAATACCTCTTATAATATCTATTTTAATAGGCTTTGCTTCACCTTTTCTTACAATCGTAATATCTATAGGAGTTCCAGCTTTTCCACGCATAATAGTAACAGCTTCATCTATAGTCATTTTAAGTGTAGACTGGTCTTTAATTTTTAAAATAATATCTCCAGATTTTACACCCGCTTTTTTTGCAGGAGTGTCATCTATAGGAGCAATAATAGTCAAAACACCATCTCTCATACCTATAACAATACCCAATCCTCCAAACTCACCTTTCATACTAACTTGCATACTTTTGTATGACTTTTTATCCATGTAAGCACTATGCGCATCTAGCTCACTCATAAGTCCTGCAATGGCTTTATTTACAATCTTATCAAGCTTTACATCATCTACATAATATAACTCAACTGCTGATATAACTTTTTGTAGTTTTGTAAACGATTCTAGTCTTGTAGGTTCGGGTTCCGTGCTATTTGTATCTTTTGCATAAGAAAAAGTCAGTAGTAACGTAAGTGAAATAAATAATAGTTTTTTTAAACTCATATGTGTTCCTAGATGGGAATATCCCTGTGATTTTTTAAGTAATTATTTTATCTAAAATTGTATAAAAGTATTATTTTAACTATATTATAGTAAAATAGAATATATAATTATAATTAAGGCAATACCAAATGAGTTTAAAAGAAAATGTTTCAGCAATTAAAGAAGAGATTTCAACACAAGAACAATTTTTCGAAAGTTTTTTCAAGTTAGAAAAATTTTATAAAAAATACAAAATAGCAATATTTGCTATTACAGGTTTAATTCTTGCATACTTCATTTCAACAGCTGTACTAGACTATCAACATGAACAAAAAACAATTGCATCAAATGCAGCATATGATGCTGTACTTGTAGATTCAAAAGACAGCATTAATCTTGCAATATTAAAAGATAGTAATCAAAAGCTATTTGATATTGCTATGTATCAAACTAATTCAGATAAAACAAAATCAATTGATGTAACTTTTCTAAAAGACATAGTTATTTATAATAAAGCAATCCAAGAGAATGATATTAGTTCTTTAAATAACTTGATTATCAATCCAAACTTTATTCTTAAAGATTTTGCTCTATTCAATAAAGCTTTAATTTTATCAAATAACAAAGACTACATAAGTGCAAAAGAAACTTTAAAAATGATTCCAATGGAATCAGCAGTAGCTTCGCTTTCTAGTATGTTAGAACATTATTTATTAACAAAATAAGGCTTATTATATGAAAATAGTTTCTTTAGTAGTTCTATTCATACTACTTTTTTCTGCTTGTTCAAGCAAAAAATATTTTGAACCAAAAGATACACATGGTTCTATTGATGCACAAGAGATTGTAACTCCTGCATATATCTCAAATATTAATGCTATAGGAGGAACTTTGGATAACAATATGATTGTTGATAAAGTTGGTATTAGTAAGGATAAACTTCCTCTTGGTTTTTCTTTTTTAAACAATATAAATGGTTTAATTTTGGCAGCTAATAAATCTAAAGAATTACTAATTTTAGATAAGAATGAAACATTAAAATTTAAATCTAACGTAATTGCAGCTAGCTTACAAGATGATTTAATAGCATTGGTATTTTCAAATAACTCTATTGGTATTTACGATAATAAAAATAAAGTATTTAAATTAAAAAAATACTATAAACACTCATTTTTGAATGATACTAGAATTGCCATGCCTTTATTTTTAAATAAAATTATTTTATTTCCAACTTTAGATGGTAAAATTATAATTGTAGATAAGTCTACAAATAAAATCACAAAAACACTTACGGTAGATCCTCAAAGTGATGTTAAAAATATAATATTACTTAAAACTATAAACAATGCAATGATAGCAGCAAGTCCAAATAAAATAATTACCTTAAATAATGGTGATATAAAAACAAAAGAATTTTTTATACAAAGCTATACTTTAGATGATGAGTTTATTTATATTGCTTCTTTGGATGGGACAATTTATAAATTTGATTTAAGCTTAAACATTATAAATCAAAAGAAATTTAAATTTGCAAAATTCCAAGCGTTAGCTATCGGACAGTATTTATACGCTGTTGAGTCGCAAGGTTTTATAATAAGATTAAGTAAAGACTTTAAAGATTCAAAAGTGTATAAGTTTGCATTTGAAGAAGATGAAAAAATGTTTGCTCATAAAAATAAACTCTATATAGAAAACAAACTGCTTATTCTAAAATGATAAAAGAGATCACAAGTTTTCTAAATAAAGATTTTCTTTTTTCATCTTTTGTAAGTATAGAACCAAAGCAATTAAAATCAAGAAAAAAAATACAAATATATTCTGCTTGTGATATCAAAAAGAATTTTGTTTCTGTTTTTGTAATAGATCAAAAAAGTAGATTTTTAATAAAAAATGCAAAAGAGATAATTGAATTAAAAGATAGATTGGTTTTAAAAGAAGACCACAATTTTAAAAAGAATATTTTTATAATTAAATCAGCTGTTTGTTCAAAAGCAATAAATCATTTTAAAGAAAATAAATGGATAGTTTACAATGATACTTTGTGATATAGGAAATTCGACTTATCATTTTAAAAAGAACAATAACAACTGTTTTAAAGTTGATTTAAATTCTGATTTAAAAAATCTGGGTTTAAAACTAAAAGGTAAAATGTATTTTATTAGTGTTAATGACAAGGCAAGTAAAAAACTACTAAAAGCTTTTCCAAATGCAATAAATATAAATAAAAAATTTAAAATAAAAACAAAATATTCTTCAACATTAGGTGTTGATAGAATAGCAGCATCTAACAACCATAAAAATGCAATTATCGTGGATTTTGGTTCTGCTATAACATTAGATATCATAAAAAATAGTAAACATCTTGGTGGATTCATAATGCCTGGTATTGATATACTTAAAAGTAATTATCCCAAAATATCACCAAAACTAGCTTTTGATTTTGTAACTAATACAAATTTAGATAAGATGCCACTAAATACAAATGAAGCAATAAATTATGGCATTATTAACATGGTAGTACTACCTATAAAAAGAGTACAAGAAGAGTATAATTTAAAGATAATATTCACAGGTCAAAATAGTAAATTAGTTTTAAAATATTTTGATAACTATAAATTCAAACCAAATCTTATATTTAAAAATATGAAAAAAGTTGTAAAAGGACTAAAATGATAACAATAGCACTACCAAAAGGTAGAATAGCAGAACAAACACTTGAAAAATTCGAAAAAGCATTTGGAGAAAAATTTGTTTTTGAAGATAGAAAACTTATCTTGCAAAAAGCAGGATTTACATTTTTAAATGTAAGAAATCAAGATGTTCCAACTTATGTTATGTATGGAGCAGCTGATTTAGGTGTTGTTGGACTTGATGTATTAGAAGAAAAAGAATATGATCTAATAACTTTACTTGACTTAAAAATTGGTCAATGTAAAGTTGCAATTGGACTTAAAGCTGGTGATACAATAGACTGGAATAGGAGCTCAATAAAAGTTGCAACAAAACACACAACTATTGCTAAAAAATTCTTTGAAAGTAAAGCAATGGCAGTTGAATTAGTAAAATTGTATGGTTCAATTGAACTTGCTCCTTTGGTTGGACTTGCTGATTGTATTGTTGATATTGTTGAAACTGGTGAAACTATGAAACAAAATGGTTTAGTAGTTGGTGATACAATTATGGAATCATCAGTTCAACTAATTTGTAATAAAAATTCTTACTACTCTAAAAAAGCTGAAATTTTAAATATAAAAGAAAAAATTGAACGCACTTAATTTATACTCAAATATAGAACAATATCTTGACTTTAGTGATGAAGTAGAAGAACTATATGGAGCATATAAAGAAATCATCAAAGAAATAGATTGTTCAAGCCTTATAGATATAGGTTGTGGACAAGGTGATTTTTTACTGCAAATACAAAATAAAAACTTAAAAACTTTTGGTATTGACTTAAGTAGTGAACAAATAAAAGTTTGCCAAGAAAAAAATCTGCCATCACAATGTATAGATATAGCAGATGTAAAAGAAACATACTCTTGTGCTACAGCAATTTTTGATGTACTTAACTATATGGATAAAAATACTCTAAAATCATTTTTAAAAGCTACTTATGATGTAATAGAACCTAAAGGTTACTTCATCTTTGATGTAAATACTCTTTTTGGATTTGAAGAAGTTGCACAGGGAACTTTAAATATAAATTTAGAAGATAAGTTTATTGCTTTAGATGCTTTTTTTGAAAACAATAAACTAACAACAAACATAACATTATTTCAAAAAAAAGAAAATAACTTTTATACTAAAAATGAAAATCATATAACTCAACATTTTCATAGTAAAGATAAGCTTTTAAAATTACTCGCAAATATAGGATTCAATGCTCAAAAAGTAGTACATTTTAATCTTCATGAAGATGAAGAAGCTGATAAATATATATTTATTTGTACTAAATAGTTAAAATAACCTCTAAGTAGAGGCTATTTTTATTTATGTTTATTTTTTAGAATTTAGTCTTGATTGATATTCTTCTGGATGCTTACAAACAGGGCAAACCTTTAAAGCTTTTTTACTATAATGTACATGACCACAAACTTCACAAATCCATGCTTCATCTGTATCATCACTTAAAAATTCAGCACCCTCTTCAAGTCTTTCTAAAAGCATTTTAAACATATTTTCATGTTCTACTTCTATTTTACCAATACCTGTAAATAATTTTGCAGCTTCTTTATGACCTTCATCTTTTGCGATTTGGGCAAAATCTGGATACATAGTAATATTTTCATAAGATTCGCCATCTATTGCCATTTGAAGATTTTCTTTTGTATTTCCAAAATTATTATCACTATTATTCATCATTCTGTTATTTAAAGATAGTTCAAGTTTAGCATGAACCTTTTCATTATTTGCTGCTCTTTGAAAATGTTCTGCTATATCTCTATAACCTTCTTTTTGAGCAACTTTTGCAAAATATTCATATTTATTTCGTGCTTGTGATTCCCCAGCAAATGCTTTCATTAAATTTACAGAAGTTAAGTTTTCTGTAATCATTTCCATTGCTTCACCACAACAATGAAGTTCCCCACCGCCTACATTTTGCACTTCAATTACATTTCCACATTTGTTACATTTGTATGATTCATATTGTCTCATTTTTAATTCCTTTTAGTTTTATTGGATAATCTTTTTCCATAAGATAATTATGTCAGAACTATACTTAAAGGAAAATTATTATCTTCTAATAATTAATATCTTTAGTTAAGTTTATTATATATCAACTTTAAATATAATGCATAATAAATTTAAATATGGAATAAAAGAATGGATTATATAGCAATATTACAAAATCATAATTTAAAAGTTACTCCTCAAAGATTAGAAATAGTAGATATCTTACATAAAAATGGGCATATAAATATTGATGATTTATATAAAGCATTACAAAGTAAATTTCCATCACTTTCATTAGCAACTATATATAAAAATATAAATAAAATGTGTGATAAGTCATTTTTAATCGAACTAAAAATACCAGACCAAAAAAATGTTTATGAACTAACAAAAAAAGAACATTCTCATGTTGTATGTTCAAAATGTAACGCAATTATGGATATTAATTTAGATACTTTGAGTATATTAAATCAAGCAAAAGAATTAAGTCATTATAATTTAGATAAGAGTTCAATAATCTTCAATGGACTTTGTCCCAAGTGTCTAGATTGACTTAAAACTTATCATAAAAAAAGGCTTGGAAGAAAACTTCCAAGCCTTTTTTGTTTAAAATAAGTGACTATCTTGAGTAAGCAGCACCTACAATGTTTTTAGTATTTACTATGTAAGGTACTAAAGCCATGTGTCTAGCTCTTTTGATTGCAACTTCAACTTGCTCTTGATGTCTTTTAGAAGTACCAGTAAGTCTTCTAGGCATAATTTTACCTCTTTCACTCATAGAAATTTTTAATAACTCTAAGTTTTTATAATCAATATGATCAATTTTCATTGAACTGTATTTACAATATTTTTTTGCGAATTTTCTTCTTTCAGCCATGTTTATGTCCTTGTTCTAAAATGGGATTTCATCTTCATCGATGTTTATTTCAGGTATATTTTGAGGTTGTTGAACCATACCACCTTGATTTTGTGTATTGCTATAACTTTGTTGCTGTTGTGGGGCATTGTACTGATTTTGTTGTGGTGCTTGATATTGTTGTTGTGGAGCAGCTTGGTTGTCATAATTTTGACTACCATTACTTCCACCCATTGAATCAGCTTTAGAATCTAAAAATTTAAAAGTTTCAACTCTTAAAGAATGTTTGCTTCTATTTCCACCATTTTGGTCAGTCCATTGCTCTAACACAAGTCTACCTTCAAGCATAACTTTAGAACCTTTTCTTACATATTGATTTAGTATCTCAGCACTTTTTCCAAAAACATTAAAATCTAAAAAACAAACTTCATCTTTTTGTTCTCCAGTTTGAGTTTTATATTTGTGTGATGTAGCAATTGCGCCTTTGGCAATAGCAGCTCCACTTGGAATATATTTTAACTCAATGTCTCTAGTTAGGTTTCCGATCATAATTACTTTGTTATACATAAGATGTTCCTTTTATACAGTTCTTGTTATTCCGCAGCTGCTTCAGTAGCTGGTGTAGCTTTTGCAGTAGTTTTTTTAGCAGATTCAGCACTCATTGCAGTCCATTGTGCAACTTCAGTTTTACTTTCATATTTAATGAAGATGAATCTTAAGATTGCTTCGTTAATTCTATAGTTTCTTTCTAATTCTAAAATAGACTCAGTTGGAGCAGTAAAGAAAATAAGGTAATAATGACCTCTTTTATTTTTTTCTATTTCATACGCAAGATCTCTTGTACCCATATCGTCAGTCGCAACGATTGTACCACCATTTTTCTCAATATTTGATTTTACTAAATCAATTTGAGCCTTTGTTTCTTCTTCTGTTAAAGTTGGTTTAACTATAAACATAGTTTCGTAATGTCTAATTCTAGCCATTTGTTCTCCTTTTGGTTTTCGCCATTCTAATTCTAAATAAATTTAGCATATTACAGCAAGGTTTTTTGTGAACTCGGATTTTATCTAAAAAATACTAA
>DQSS01000288.1 GCA_015663165.1 Arcobacter sp.
AGACTCATATCTTCTTAGCATATAAAGCTTCTTCATCATTTTCTTCTTAGCATTGATTTTTTGTTTCTTTTTCTTTTCAGGATTAGATTCAAAGTATCTTCTTGCTCTTGTTTCAGTAACGATTAAAGATCTATCACATTGTTTCTTAAATCTTCTATACGCTTCATCGAATGATTCAGTTTCTTTTACTTTAATACCAGGCATTTGTACATCACCTACTTTCTTAATTTATTTTTGAATGTAAATTTTACTTAACCTTTACTTAATACTAACTTTAATATAATAAATACAAAAAATAACAATTAATTTACATATAAGGATTGAGCTTGTCTGACTTAACACACCTAGATGAAAACAACAGACCAAAGATGGTTGATGTATCTGATAAAAGTAATACTACAAGAATAGCAATAGCAAGTGGAACAATACAAATGAACCAAGAAGCATTTACAAATGTAGTTTCAAATATCAACAAAAAAGGTCCTGTATTACAAACAGCAGTGATAGCTGCAATACAAGGCGCTAAAAAAACTCCTGAACTTATACCTATGTGCCACCCATTATTACTTACTGGAATAAATTGTGATATAGAACAACTTGATGATTTACCTGGATTTAAACTAACTGTTACTACTAAATTATCAGGTCAAACTGGTGTTGAAATGGAAGCACTTACAGGTGCGAGTGTTGGACTACTGACTATTTATGATATGGTAAAAGCTATCGATAAAGGTATGATTATATCAAGTGTACAGCTTGAACACAAAAGTGGTGGTAAAACTGGAGACTTTCAAAGATGATTGACCTTAACAATCATAAACTAGAGTTAGATTATCCTTGCTCATGGTCTTATAAAATTGTAATCAAACATGAACACAATGGAAATAAAATAGCAAAAGAGATTCTAGAAGAAAGAACATATACAGTTACAAAATCAAAAGTGAGTTCTAAAGGTAAATTTAAAAGTTATAATCTTGAACTAGAAGTACATAGCGATGAAGATAGAACTAGTATCCATAAACTACTAGGTGATCACCAACACATAAAGATGGTAGTTTAAGTGTCAAATATTATTTTTGAAAATAAACTTATCAAAGTAGAAATAGAAGAGTTTGAGATACCTTGGCTTAAAATTTTTACACAAGAAAATATAAAAGAATTTTCACAATGCTCAAGAGAATTACAGTTGGAAATGTTAGATGTACTTAATATTGTAGAAAAACAAATGATTCAAGACTTTAATCCTGATAAAATAAATATAGCTTCATTTGGAAACTATGTACCACATGTGCATTTTCACATACAAGCACGATTTAAAGAAGATAGCTTTTTCCCAGAACCAACATGGGGAAAAAAACAAAGAGATATAAATATAAAACTTCCATCATTTGAAGAATTTTATACAAATATAAAAATAAAATTAAATAAAAGGATAACAATAAATGGATAGAAGAACCTTTCTTAGTTTAGCAGCAGTGTCACCGCTACTAGCAAAAGAACAATTTGTTTTAAAAGACAATATATTTATTCCTAAAGATGCACTTTATACACCTAAAAAAATAGAAACTATTCAAAATGATATATTTATTAAAGATGATGAAAGAGCAATTTTTGCGAGTGCTAGAGCAAGAATAAGAAGAGTAAAAAGATTTGTGGGATATGGTAACTTTAATATAATAGCATTTGATAGTGTACTTTACTATGCTAGAAACTATAGCAGCATTGGTAAGTTCCCTAAAAAAGAATTAGAACTATTAGATAAATTATTTTATGAAGATCCTACAAAATATGGTTTTTATGGGAAAAAGATTAGTTCAAGTATAACTACAAGAATTTCAAAAAAACATATTAAAAAAGTACCTAGAACTGGACACTACTTATTTAAAGGTAAAGCTTTAGAAGATTATAAAAGATTAAAACAAGATATTGGTAAGAATCTAATTTTAACTTCAGGGGTAAGAAGTGTTGTAAAACAGATGAGTTTATATATGGATAAAATATATAGCTTAAATGGCAATATAACAAAAGCATCTTATTCACTTGCACCACCTGCTTACACATATCATTCTATAAAAGACTTTGATGTAGGTAAAAAAGGTTTTGGATATGATAATTTCACAGAAAGATTTGCAAGAACTAGTGAGTTTAGAGAATTAAAAAAATTATCTTATATATCAATGAGATACAAAAAAAATAATAAAGATGGAGTTAGATATGAGCCTTGGCATGTTAAAGTTATATAAAAGTTTATTAGCAATATTAATAATTACGCTATTTGTTGGTTGTTATAATGTTTACACTCCTACAAAAGAAGTAGTTAAAAAAGAAGAATCTATTAAAGTAGTTAAAGAAGAATCTAAATCTAAAAAAATCATTTCTAAAGAAGTGATCATAGTTGAAGAAAAAGTTGTTCCTGCTAAAAAAGAAACTAAAAAGATTAAACCTATAGATAAAAAAGTTATTCCAGTGAAGAAAGAAAAAAAGCCTGTAGTAAAAAAAGATACTCAAGAAAAAGGAAAACTTAGAACAAGTACCTCTTTAAAAAAGAAAAACTTAGATGAGTTTGCTTTTGATTTAATAAAAATGGGAAAACTTGATGATAACACACTTTTAATAGTGGGTGGAATTCAAGGTGATGAGCCAGGTGGATTTATGGCAGCATCTTTAATTACTACACATTATAAGATAAAAAAAGGTTCTGTTTGGATTGTTCCAAATCTAAATTTTTATAGTATTATTAAAAGAAGTAGAGGGCCGTTTGGAGATATGAATAGAAAGTTTGCAAATCTTTCTAAAAGTGATCCTGAATATGAAATCGTACAAAGAATCAAAAAATATATTACAGACCCAAATGTAAAGTTAATAGTAAACCTTCATGATGGAAGTGGTTTTTATAGACCAATGTATATTGATAAATACCACCAACCAAGAAAATGGGGACAAACAATTGTAATCGATCAAGAAATATTACCAAATGTTAAAAAATATGCTGACACATATACTATTTCAGAAGAAGTTAATGCTCATCTAAACAAACATCTTTTAAAAGAAGAAGATATTTATAGAACTAAAAATACTCATACCAGATTTAAAAAAACAGCTGAAGAACAAGAGATGGCAAAAACTCTTACATATTATGCTGTTACAAATGGAAAATCTGCATTTGGACATGAGACAAGTAAATCGCTTACAATACCTCAAAGAGTTTATTACAAGCTACTTGCTTTAGAAAAATTTATGGATATTATGGGAATTGAATATGAAAGAAAATTCTCTATGAATATTCCAGGTATTAAAAAAGTATTAAATGATGATATAAGTATTAAGTTTGAAGATACAGATATTACAATGCCTTTAAAAGATATAAGAAATATTCAAAAGTACTTTCCTATACAAAAAGATGGTGTTGTCAAATATCTTCCAAGTAATCCTTTAATCAAAATTATTAAACAAAACAATGTTTATACAATTTTTTATGGAAATAGAAGACTTACAAAACTTGAAGCAGATTATGCAGAGCATTTAAACTTTGATACAGTTGTAAAGTTTAAAATTGATGGAAAAACTATAACAGCAAAATTAGGCGATACTGTAAATGTAAAAAAACATTTTACAGTTGTAGATGAAAGAAAATTTAGAGTAAATGTTATTGGATATAAACATAAATCTGGGAATGAAACAAATCATAAAATATACAAAAAATCTTTTATTAAAAGATTTTCAATAGCAAAAGATGGAAATATGTATAGAGTAGAATTCTACAAAGGTAGAAAATTTGCAGGAATGGTATTGGTAAATTATATTAAATAATCTATGCTTATGCTATTTATAAGTTGAAATAATATATAATCTCAATATAAGTTTATAAGAAAAGGAAAATTATGAGTGAAGCAATAAAAAAAACTTCGTATAGAATACAAAGATACTACGCATATGTACTAGCTACAATAATAGCAGTAGGATTACCTTTTATACAAATTGGAGGGAATCAAGCATTCCTTTTATCATTTGATAAAAAACAATTACACCTAATGGGTGTTGCATTTGATATGCAAGAACTATATATGATGCCATTTTTACTAATGTTTATGTTCTTAGGAATATTTGCAGTTACTGCTATTGGTGGTAGAGCTTGGTGTGGTTGGGCTTGTCCTCAAACTGTATTTAGAGTAATATATAGAGATTTAATTGAAGGTAAACTTCTTGGAATGAGAAGAATTAAAAACAAACAAAAAGATCCTGATTATTCAAAAGCTGAAAATAAAGCTAAAAAAGCTATTGGTATTTTACTATGGTCTATGCTTTCTATTTTAGCAGCTGCTGATTTTATATGGTTCTTTATACCTCCTGCTGATTTCTTTACATATTTACAAGATCCATCTGAACATATGCTTATGATTGGTATAGTTCTTGGTGTTGCAGCATTCTTAGTATGGGATGTTGTATTTATACAAGAAAATTTTTGTATATATGTATGTCCTTATTCAAGAGTTCAATCTGTACTTTATGATGATGATACTATTCAAGCTATTTATAGTGAAAATAGAGGTGGTAAAATTTACGATGAGAAGTCTAAAGATAAGATTGTATTTAAGACAAAAGATTTAGCAAATGAAAGTGATGAATGTACAGCTTGTCAATCTTGTGTAACGGTATGTCCCACTCATATTGATATTAGAAAAGGTTCACAACTTGAATGTATCAATTGTTTAGAATGTGTTGATGCGTGTACAACTGTTATGGGTAAACTTGGAAAAGAATCATTAGTTCAATGGTCAAGTACAAATGATGTTGTTCATGGTAAAAAAACTCAACTAGTAAGAAGTAAAACTATTATGTATGCAGCTGCACTAATCATAGTCGTTGGTATGCTTTTTGTTATGGGTGGAACTAAAGAATATATGCTTTTAAATATCAATAAAACAACGCAATTATATAAAATAAAAGATAACAATGAAGTAGTAAATAACTTCTTAGTATTATTCCAAAATACACAAAAAGAAACTTATACTTATAATCTTGAGATTATTGGTGAATATAAAGACAAAATGAGAATCAAAAGATTCCAACCATTTAAACTAAGTCATGGTAAATTGGCTAAAAAAGTTGTTCAACTAAGTACAACTCAATTACTTGTAGATAATGATAGACAAGATACACCTATAACTATTACACTTAGATCTTGGGCTACTGAAAATCCTGAGAAAGTATTTGTTTTTAGAAAAGCTGTATTTATTTATCCAAGAAGTGATAAGTTAAAAAAATAAGTCTAAATAAAATTACGAAATTAAAAGCCTAAGTCAAATAAGACTTAGGCTTTTTTTAGTTAAAATACAAATATATAAAAATACAAGGAATAAAAAATGCCATTATTAGATAGTTTTAGAGTAGATCATACAATTATGAAAGCCCCTGCAGTTAGAGTAGCAAAGACAATGTCCTCACCATCAGGAGATACTATTACAGTATTTGATTTAAGATTTTGTGAACCAAACAAAAGCATGATGGGAGCAAAAGGTATCCATACACTTGAGCACCTTTTTGCAGGATTTATTAGAGAACATTTAAACTCTAAAAAAGTTGAGATTATTGACTGTTCACCTATGGGTTGTCGTACAGGTTTTTACATGAGTGTACTTGGAAAGCCTAGTGAAAAGAAAGTTGCAAAAGCTTGGAAAAAAGCTATGAAAGATGTACTAAAAGTAAAAAGTGAAAATGATATTCCTGAACTAAATGTATACCAATGTGGTACATATAAAATGCACTCACTAAAAGATGCGAAAACAATATCTGAAGGTATTCTTTCATCAAAAATTGGAGTAATGAGTAACAAAAAACTTTTCTTAAGTGAAAAAAAGATGAAAAAACTAGGAATCTAAGTTGCAATACAAAGAGCTTCTTGAGTTTAATTCTCTAATAAAAGATTCTCCAGCATTAGCTCTTCTTCAAGTAGGAGAAGGGATTGATAAAATTACAAAATCTTTAGAGTTTATTGCGCTTAGAAATAATGGAACATTAAAACTAAAAAATTCTTCTGAAATACAGTGTGATAAATTTAGATTAACAGCTAGAAATTATGAATATGCAATTTTACTAAATACTCTTAATATTTGTGAAGATAAAGAAAAGTTTTTAGATGTTATATATCATTCTTTGGAAAATTCTGCTCAAATTATTCTTATAGAACCAAAAGAAGGTTCAGACTTATCAGAACTATTAGAACTACTTGATGTGGCAAATTTTAGAGCTGTAAATGATATAGATATTATTGATGGATATTATTTAGTTACTGCTAAAAAACTTCATATGTGGGGAGCTGGTTTATAGAATATGTAAAAACCAATGATGGTTCAAATACTTTATATTCTAAAAAATATACTCAAAACTTTCACAGTCAAACTGATGGTGCTTTAAATGAATCATTATTAAAATATGTTATTCCATCATTTGATATATTTCAAAATAAAAAGCATCTAAATATCTTAGATATATGTTTTGGAATTGGTTATAACACTTTTACTACAATTATTTATATTCTACAAAATAATATAAAAACAAAAATCAATTTTTATTCTGTAGAATTAGATGAAGAACTTATCAATTCTCTAAAAGATTTTAACTACCCAAAAGAATTTTTACAAATATCACATATAATCACAGCCATTTCAAATAACAAATCATATAAAGACGATCAATTTTATATAGAAGTGAAGATTGATGATGCAAGAAATTATATAAAAACCTTAGATAATATAGATATAGTATATCAAGATGCTTTTTCTTCAGATGTAAATAAAGAGTTATGGACTAAAGAATATTTTTATGATATAAAAAACTCTTTAAGTAAAGATGCAATTCTTACAACATATTCAATAGCAACTCCAATAAGACTGTCAATGTATGAAAATGATTTAGAAATATATGAATATAAATATGATTCTAAAAGAAAAGCAACTCTAGCAACTACAATGGTTAAGATAGATTGTTCTTTTGATTTAAAATATATAGATATGATTAAAAAACAAATTAATAATCCAAGTGCTATATCACTAAAAGATTAAACAGAAACTATATCTATATTTTCTTTATGTAAATATACTACAAAACATTCTATATTTAAATCACTTGTAATACTACTAATAGCACTTTTATAGTATTCAACTTGATTAAGATGTGATTCTTGATGAGTTTTAGTAGTTTTATAATCAATAATAATTACCTTATTCTCTTTTTGAATAAGTAAATCTATAATTTTTAATTCATTGTTATATATTAGTTCTTGCTCTTTATAATATGTAGAATCTTTAAGGAACTCTTGAAAGTTGGTATTTGCAATAAGTAATAATACTCTAGTTTTTATATCTTCTATATCGTTCTCAGTTAAATAATTACTATATTTAGTTGTAACTAGATTTATAGATACCTCAAGAGATTCACAAGTAAACTCTTTCATCATCTCTAAGCAATAGTGAGTAGCAATTCCAAAATATCTTGCTTTAATATTTTCAATACTTTCTATTGTATCTTTTTTACTAACTTTTTGTTTTCCCAAGTTTAAAGCTTTATATTCTAACTTTTCTAATGTATTATTATTTAAAAAAATTTCTTTCTGAACTAGAATCTCACCTAATTTAAAATATTCAAGATTCAAACCTAGATTATCAAAAACACTACTTTTTGCTTTTTTAAATATAAAAAGATTGTTTTTAGCCCGAGTAAGAGCTACATAAAGTATATTTAACTCATCTCCCAAACTCAACTCTTTTTCTTTATCTTTTGCCATTTTATATTCACTATCAAAATTTTCTCTATATTTTGATTTATAGTAAATATTATTTAGTTCTATATTGTCATACTCAAAAAGCAAAGTTGAACGGTCTGCATTTTTTTTAGTAATTCTATCAAGAACAAATACAGTATCAAACTCTAAACCTTTTGATTTAAATACTGTTAATATTTGTAAACCTTCTTTTTCTTTATTTATCATAGTTGCGTCATTGTTATCTATTTCATAAATAAAATCTACAATATCTGTATATCGTGAAACTATATCTATAAACTTTATCATATTATCATCGATTAGATTGTATTTAGTAGCTATTATTTTTACTAAAGTAACGACATCATTTGTTTTTAGATTGAGTTTTAACTCTATATTTTCTTCTAAATTAACACCTAATAGTGAATTAAAATTACTTTTATAAATCGATTCATTAAAATACACATATTTTATTAAGTTTATTACAGCTTTTACATTTATTTGATTTATTAGTTTTGATGTCAGTTCTGTTAGAATTTTTAAATCTTTAAATTGATTTATTAAGTATTCATATAAGGCTAATACATCTTTATTTGTATAAGTTAGTATTGCGATGTTATTTGGTCTCACACCTGCTTTAAATAGCTCTTGTAGTTTATTCTTGATATCTTCATACTTATCATCTTTTTCTAAATCTAAAGGTGTTAATTCAACACAACCTTCATCTTTACTATTTACTTTTTGAGCATAATATTCATAGTTTGGTATATTTAAAAAAGTTGTATTTACATAGTTCACAACATTTTTACTACTTCTGTAATTCATATCCAAAACTTCAAGTTCTAAAACATCGTCATACTTATCAATCACAAAATCAAAAAGTTCTTTAGTCCCACCCCTAAATCTATAAATTGATTGTTTTATATCACCTACATAAAAGAAAGTTCTAAATTTTTCACTATACCCAGAGAGTAACTCTTCTATTAGAGGCTCAAGTATTTTATACTGTAATACTGAAGTATCTTGAAACTCATCTATAAGCATATGGTCATATTTAATATCAAGTCTAAAATATAAAAAGTCTTTTTCAATCACTTTATTTAAAAGTATATAAACTAAATTTGTAATATCCCTAAATTCAAAACTATTTTTTACTCTTTTGTATTTCAATCTAAACTCTTTAAAGTTATTGAAAATAGTAAATAACTTATTTAAAATGTCCTTTTGTCTATATTTAAAATATAAAGATAAATTAAATTTGATATTATTAAATTCATCATCAAGTTCAATAGAACAATTAGCTTTTACAAAAACCTTATAGTCATTTAAACTATCATTTACTAACCAAGTTTTACCTTTTTCTAGCAGTTCAGTTATAGAGTTAAAATCAACAGCTTTTTTTGCACTTACAGATGCATTACTGTTTAAAATATGAGTTTTTATTTTTTGTGCAGATGTTAAAATATTTGTTTCAAAATTATTTAAAACTAATATATCAAACTCTTCTATTGTTAGCTCTTCATTTTTTTCATCTATTACTTTAAACAATTGAGTAATAGTACTAAGTTTTTTTTCATGTTTATACGAAAAATTTATCAATAAATCAAACTGTTTAGAATCTAAACTTATCAAAAAGTTATAAAGCATCAAATCTTCATCATCAGTATCTATTGTAAAATCATCACTTATATCTATATATCCAGAAAATTCTCTTAGTATTTTATTTATAAATTTATCTAAAGTATAAATAGAAAGTTCACTTTGAATAAAAACTTTTAATATATTTTGTTTTTTTGATAATATTTCAGACTCACTAAGAGAAGTTTGAATAGCAATGGCTTCGATTATATTTTTATCATCACCAAGATTAAGTAAAGTAGAATAAATCCTTCCATTCATCTCTAAGGCTGCTTTATTTGTAAATGTAAGAGTCAATATAGAAGTTGGATTAACTTCAAGTAATAAAAGAGATATATATCTAACAGTAAGGGCAAATGTCTTACCACTTCCTGCACTAGCTTTTAAAGCTAAAAATTGTTTCATTTTTGTATCCATGTATAATATACAGTATTATACAATAGATACTTAAATTTTAAAGTTTAAAACTCACCTTTTGCAGCTAAATCCATCATATCATAAATAGTTTTTTTTACTTTATTTCCATATGCTAACATATCAGTAGGTAGCTCATATCCACCATGAATCATCATATCAAGATCAAGTGTATAAATCCATCTATCACCTTTATCATCTTCCATTATAACTAACCTACAAGGTAAATATGCGCCATAAGCCATAGAATATGAAACCATCTCCATAGCTATACTAGGACTACAATATGATAGTACTCTTGTATATCTTTGTTTTTTACCAGTTCTCGCTTCAACTTCATCAGACAAAGGTAAATCTCCCACAGCTTTCATACTTCTTTCTGTTGCAATAGAATTAAGAGCTTCAACAACATCTTCATTTGATACATCATCATCAATCTTAACTTTCCTTACAGTTGCTTTTGCAATATCTCCAGTAGTAAGTAATACATCCATCATAGTAGAATAAACAGCCTTAGCTTTTGGATCAAGTTTTTTTACCTGATCAATCCTTGTTCCTAAATCAAATGCTACATAAGCATATAAAATTCCTGCAGTTAAAACAAGACCAATTACCATAAATAAATTCTTAACTAAGTTCATGCCAAATCCTTTTTAATTGATATAAAACTTTACTATATAAATAGTTAATGCTATTAAGTAATTTTACACTAACTTTTTAAATTAACTTAATATAAAGTTTTCTTATATTAAATCTTAATCTTTTATTAGTTAATCTTATATATAGTTCAAAAGGAAATATTATGAGAATAAAAGCAAAAATAAGAAAAGAATACACTGTAGTAAAAATGATGGCTAAACATGTAATGTTAAGCAAGACAGAAGCAATCAGAAAGAAAAAAACTGCAAACTATATAACAACTATCATAGCAACAGTAAATGATATAATTGTATTTGAAGTTACTTCAAGTCAATCTTTATCAAAAAATCCATATTTAAAATTTAAATTCAAAGATGGTAAAAAAGGTGATAAAATTACAATAAAATGGGAAGATTTATTAGGTAATACTAAAACGAGTTCTGCTAAGTTAAAATAATTTTAAAAGAAATAGACAATAAGCCTAAAAACGTTCTAATATACATTAGAATAAGTAAAAATAAAAGTAAAAAGTAAGCGAAAAGTCTTCAAGAGAAGCTAAAAAAAGTCCATAAAAAAAGAGATCTTAAAAGTTGG
>DQSS01000223.1 GCA_015663165.1 Arcobacter sp.
AAAGGAAATTTTATGAATTTGAAAAGTTTTTATAGGTATATTTTTTTACTTTTGGTCTCGGTGGTTTTTTTTACTGGGTGTGGTAGTGATAATGAGAGAGGGGGGAGTGGATTCTCTAGCGCTCCTTCAAATGATGATGGTACTTACTCTTTAGTAAGTGGAAAAAATAGTGCTGTAATGGGTGCATTGAAAAATGCAACGGTTAAGGCTTATACGTATTCAGACTTAGATACAGTTATATCTGAAACTACAACAGGTGATTTGGGAGAATTTTCATTAACTTTAAATAATGTAGATGATAGTGAACTTTTACTTGTCACTGTTAAAGGTGGATTTGATATTGATACTAATGATGATGGTATTATTGATGATGAACCTACAGAAAACAAAGGTACTATTCGAGGATGGGTAAAAGCTTCTGATTTAAAAAATGGTAGTGCTAATATTACATTGCTTAGTGAAATTGTTTATAATTATACATCACATTTAATAGGTCAAGTTCATGTAGAAGATTTTGAACAAGCTCTTGATACTATTTCTTCTATATTATTTAATAAGAATGATTTAAATGCAACTTATAGTACTATTAAAACTTTTGACCCAACTAAGTCAGAGTTAAAAAATAAAATGAGTTTTAATTATGCTGATTTGATTAAAGAAAATTCATTTTTAAGTAATATATATAGTGATACAAATAATACTGTATTAACTACTACTCTCGACAATTTATTAAAAACTAAATTATCATTTAATCGTAATGATTTAATTAAAGTACCATCACATTATAAAGTATCTTTAATTCCCGGAATTAAAACAGACTTTTCTGCTGATAATGTTGATATATATTTACGAAGAGAATCTAATCAAAGTAAATTAACAGCTTTTATTCCAGTAGATAGCAATCTTACTTTTACAGCAATTCCATCAGAGGAGATGAAAATCATTGATTGGGATGGTTGTAATAAAATTTCAGAAGATAGGACTCAATGTACTATTATAAATATACAAGAATCAAAAACTATTATGCCTCGTATTCAGTACAAAGAATCTATATATTCAGATAATGTAAAAGATTTAACAGGATATGTAGTAAATATCAATGATAATAATTATACTGTTAATTTAGACTTAGATACTAATACAGAAACTAGAAATTTTATTGAAAATATCAGAACTGACGATATTATTATCAAACGAGATGGAGAAGATAGATTTTTTAGAAAAGTAGTATCAGTTAGTAAGGTAGATAATTATAATTATATTATAGTTACTGATGATATGTCATTTCTCGAAGTTTATCAGCAAGGTGGTATGAGTTTAAATAGAAATTTAACTCATGAAGATTTAGCAGATGATTTAGATTCTATTAATCGAAGTTTACAAGCATCTAATGCTATTTTATTACCTCCTAAACATAAAAATGATGATAAGTTTACAATAGTATTTTTAGATGATAATAGTAGTATCAATAGAAGTATAGTGGATACAGGAGAAATTTCTGTCTTATTGTATGATGATGGGAATGAAAATCAAATTGGAATGAAGGGTTCAATTACATTTCAAGTAAGCTGTAATTTTGATTATAATACAAAGTATTTTAATTTAGAAAGTATGCGAATGGTAACTACTACAACGTTAACTTCTGATGTTACTTTATTTGGTAAAGCTTCTTTTGTTAATGGTGCACATGAAAAACCTTTAATAAAAAATGCTGATGGAACAGCAAAAACATTTCATTTTAAAATTCCATCTGGGTGGTTAATGCTACAAGCAGAAATTGGCTTTTACTATGGTGTAAAGGGTGATGTATCTTCCGAAATAAGTTTAGGAGGAAAAGTTAATAGTGTAAATAAATTTGGTATTAATGTTTATCAAGGAAATGTACATAAAATTAGTAGTAGTACATTTGATACACAAATTATAGGTGACTTAAAAGCGACAGCAAATGTATTTGGTTATTTGAAAGCTACACCAGGTATTGATGCTTTACATATAGCAGGTATGCGAATAAATTTTGAAACTGGATTAGATATTTCAGGCTCTAGTAGTCTTGCAGATGAAAAATTTGTAGGAAAAGTTGATTGGAAAAATGTATTAACACCTAGTTTTTATATTCCATATCCTTTAGATACCTTTACATGGGCAAAAAAATTAGAGAAAGAAATTAATGAGGATGTATTTGGAGATAAAATAGGTTTAACCTTTACTAAGAATCTTTACACTCATGAGATAGGTAAAACTCCAGCACTTTTAGAATCAGTAATTCCTGATATGAATATGGAAGTTTATAGTGATGCTGATGGTGTTGCTGAATCTTATAATTTGATTATTAAAAATATAGGTGAAGAAAAATTAAAATGGAAGATTGAAACAAATGGTACGCTAGGTCCATTTATGGATATTCAAACAACTAATGGAGAACTTGCGAAAGATGAAACTATTGATGTTATTGTTAACTTCTCGTTTGATGGAGTTTCAGACTTAGTTGGTGAAAATCTTGAAGGATATATCAATATCATAAATGAAACAAATAATTTAGGTTCAGTAGAGAATAAAGTAACATTAGAAGTAATACCAAGATTAGCTACACCATCTAACTTAATTCAAGTATTTTTTTCAGGAATAAGTACAACATTTATTAATTTCGAATTACCTAATTATGTTTGGGATGATTTTACAGGATATTATGATGATAGAGGATTTAAAATATTTTCTACTAAAGAAGTTAATGGAGAGTGTGGAAGAGATTATCAACTTTTTCACTCTATAGATGTTATAAACAATCGTGAGGAAATCTTTGAACATCAGTTAACTAAAGTGAATTTAAAAGAAAAAATGGAAAGATTAAATTTAGAATATGGAAATAGATATTGCTTTAAATTAAGTTCTTATCTTAAAGGTTATAGTTCTGAATCTACGCCAACATCTAAATATTATATTCCTAATTTAGGTAGTATTAAGACAAGTATTAAAGATAGAAATAATAATCCTATTGTAAATGCAAGAGTACATTTGACTTCTACCTTTGATAATAGTGTTGCAGATGGTGATGGAAATGTAATTTTTGAAAATTTAATTCCAGGAACTTACCTTATGACTGTAGAAGCTGATGGTTTTATTAATACACCATCCCAAGTAATTGTAAATGAAGGTGAAGAAACACTTTTTGAAGGTATCAGAGTTATTGAAGAAGAACTTGAAGGACTCTCAGGTATTATTAATGGAAAAATCATTAATGCTGTCAATAGTTCCAATATTGCTAATGTAAGTATTGAGGTAAGAGCAGGAAATAGTAATACATCTGGCGAAGTTATTGATTCTACTACAACAGATAGTAATGGTCAATATAGTTTGACTTTACCTACAGGAAACTATACTTTCAATATTGTTAAAAGTGGCTATACAAGTTCTACTCTTAATGTACTTTCCATAGGAAATGAGACTACAACTCAAGACTTAAGTTTATCTCCTATATTAAGTTCTGGAGAAATGAGAATAGTACTTAGATGGGGAGATACACCAAGTGATTTAGATAGTCATCTTGTTAAGAAAACAGATGGAGTTCAGGATTATCATATTTATTACAGTAATCCAACAAGTGGTGCTGATAGTTTAGATAGAGATGATACTGATGGTGTCGGTCCTGAAACAGTAACTATTTCAAATGTAGATACATCTTCTGTCTACACTTATTATGTCTATAATTATTCACATAATAATAATACTGAACTAAAGAACTCATCAGCTACCATAGACATTAGTTATGGAAATAATACAGATAGACGAGCTAATCCTCCTCGAGCTATTCCTAATGAAGATGGTTACTATTGGAAAGTATTTGAGATTGTAAATGGTGAAGTAGTATTTTGTACTATAGGTTGTGTTCAAGATGATACATCTACACTTATTAGAAGTATAGATAGAGGAGAGAACGAGTTATTTGGTAATCTTCCTTCTAAAAATTAACTATAGGGTCTCTTGACCCTATATAAATAATTGCAATTTATTTTTTTATGAATAGTATTAAAATGAATTTTAATTATTTATAGGATATCTATGTTTAAAAAAAATTATAGTTACATAATTGTTTTATCAATACTATCTCTTCTTTATTTTGGATTAGGTTATTTTTATTCTCAACAGAAAATCATGGAAGTCTTATTATTAGATATATTTTTTGTGATTGGTATTTATTTCACTTTATTTAGTGTAAAGTTTATTATGGGCATAAAGTTACAGGGGCATATAGCTGAATTTAAGGTAACTCAAACAGATGGTGATGCTGATGGTATTAAAACGAAAGGTATACTATACACATATATATTTAAATATAAAAATGATTTTTTAAAATTAGAATCCATTATAAAATCAAAATTTAAATATAAAATAGGTGATGAAGTTTTATTATATTTTAATGTATCAGGTAATGAAGTAGTACTTGTAAAAGATATTTATTTACGTTTGTTATTTTCTTTTTTTATTTTATATTATCCTATAAAATCTTTATGGGACTCAATTATATGAAAACTATAATAATTCTTATTTTATTTAGTCATTTATCATTATCTTTTGAAAATCAAATAGTAAAAATATATAAAAATAAATTAGATATATCTGTAGGTATTACTAATAAAATAATTATTAAATTAGAAGAAAACACTACATTAGCTAATTATGAAAAAGATTTCAACTTAACAAAAATAAAAAAGTTAAGTAATAATCTTTTTTTAGTTAAAGTATCTGATACTAATCAAACTTTAGATACAGCAAATAAACTTAATAATTCAGAGGGGATAGAGTATGCTCATCCCGATTTTATAAAAAAAAGAGTGAATCGATAGATGTTGAAATACTTAATTCTCTTTGAAATCTCTTTATTTATAGGATGTGGAGGAGGTTCTGAAAATCAAAATACATCAGAACCTATTGACTCTTTTATAGATAATAATATTTTTAATGAAGTAAAAACAAATGAACCATACTATTATCAACAATGGTACTTAGAAGAAAATAGAACTTTTTATCACGAAAACAATATTGATGCTAATGCCTCTATACATTTTGGAAAGAGCTACAAATACACAGGTAAAGGAATAAGAATAGCCATTATAGATGATGGACTTGACATTACACATTATGAACTTAATGGAAGTATTGTTGAAACTTATGACATAAATAGTAAAACAGCTAATG
>DQSS01000377.1 GCA_015663165.1 Arcobacter sp.
GTTCAGATGAAAATAGATGTTGATTTTAAAGAAAGGGTTGTGGCTTATGGTCAGTTGAGATGAAGTACTTAGTTGGGTTTTTGTTATTGTTTATTGTGTCTGTTTATGGTTTTGCAGAAGAGAATAAAGCAGAAGTATTATGTAATTTAGAGATTGAAAAAGATGAATTTGATATCGGACTTGTTCATGAGTATTGTTCTCAAAGTGCTGATTACTATTTTGATAATAAAAACTATGAGAGTGCTTCATGGTACAATCTTTTAGGAGCTAGAATTGATGAGAATATTAATCTAGTAGAAAATTATATTGATGAAAAAGATAGTTTTGTTATCTATCCAAATATTGGACATTGCTATGTTTTAAAAGATAATTTTGATAAAGCCAATAAATTCTATGTGAAATATATATCCAAACAACTTCAACCCAATATTGATATACAAGAAGATTATAAATTGTTGTATAAACTATATCCTCAAAAGAAAAAAAGTTTGGATAAGGGCCTTAAAAATTGGAATAGACTTTATAGCCCCTTACTTGGCATGGAAAAATATTATGACAAATATAAAAAATATGAAGAGAATGAGAATTATCTGAAAGCAATAGAGAGTTTAGAGAAGATTATTTCTCTAAGGAAAAATTATTCTATTATTGATAATGAAAATATATCAACAGATTATACTAACCTCTCTTTGCTTTATAGTGCAATTGCTGATTATCCAAAAGCATTAAAACTTTCTATCAAAGCATTAAATATAGATAAAGAAATATTTGGAATTAATTATCATTCAACTGCAATAAGTTATAGTAATTTAGGTGTTCTTTATGAAAAAATATCAGATTATAAAAAAGCTGAACAGAATCATCTTCAGGCATTGAAAATTTTAAAAAACTTATATGGAGAAGAGGATAAAAGTGTAGCAATAACGTATAATAATTTAGGAGTCTTATATAGTTCCATAGGAAAATATAGAGAGTCCCTAAAATTTTATAAAAAGACCTTAAATATAGATAAACGGCTAAAAGAAAATGCTTCTAATATAATTAATACTTATAACAATATAGGTGAATTATATTCTGTTTTAGGTAATTATCCAAAAGCTTTAAAATATTATAGTCAGGCGTTACAGTTAAATATAAGCTTACATGGAGTAAATCATAGCGATACAGGCTTTTCATATAATAATATAGGACAAATTTATGAGTTCTTAGAAGATTTTGAAAGGTCTGAGGACTTTTATAAAAAAGCTTTAAAAATTTTTAAATATAAACTTGGTAAGAGCCACCCACTTATAGCAAATACTTTTAGTAATTTAGGCAACTTATATTATACCATGGGAGAGAATACTAAATCTTTAGAAAAGCATAAAGAAGCTCTTAAAATGAGAGAAGATATATATAAGAAAAAGGAGCATATAGATATGGCAATAAGTTACAATGCTCTTGGCTTACTTTATTATGATGATGGGAACTATAGTGCTTCTCTTAACTACTATACACGCACTTTAGAGATTGGAACAAGGCTTTTAGGAGAAGATAATATAGCTCATGCTCCAACTTATGGAAGTTTAGGAACACTTTATAAAAAGTTGGGAGATAAAAATAAAGCTTTATATTTCTATAAAAAAGCTTTAAAGTTAGAAGAAAGGATATTAGGTAAGCAGCATAGTAATTTAGCTGTAACTTACAACAGCTTAAGTTTGTTATATTTTTCAGAAAGAAAAAATAAAAAAGCTTATGAATATATCAAAAAAGCATTTAAAATATTTATTATGAATATAAACCAAAATTTCACTATTTTAGATAGTAAACAGAAAGAAAATTATCTAAAAGAACATGCTTATAAATTTTCAAACTTACTTTATTTGACAAGTTTAGCAAAAGAAGATGTCATATTTACTATAAATAGTTGGCTGAGGTATAAAGGGACTATATTTGATAGTGAAAATATTTTATCAATGCTTGATTCAAATAATGAAGTAACAGAGGAGGTTAAAAGAAACATAGAGATGTTAAGGAAGTTACCTATAGAGCTTGAACATATTTATAAGCTTTATATAAAAGATAAGAACAGAATAAAATATATAAATTCAAAAAAAGAGATAGAGGACAAAATACATACTATCCAAGTAAAATTAAGTGAGAAAAATTATTATTTTAAAGAATTACTAGAGTTGCAATTTACAGACTATAAAGAGATATCCAAAATTTTAAGGGCTAATCAACTTTATATAGATTTTATTAGGGCGAAAGATAGATATTATTTATTTAGCTTAGATAGTAAAAATAATGCTTCATTTAAAAAACTAAATTTAAAAACTACTAAAAGAATAGATAGAGCTATTAATAAGTTTATAGAGTATAATAAAAAGATAGCAAAAAATATAAATAACATCAAGTTGATCAATAGACTGGAGCCTCTTAGTAAAGAATTACTTTCTGATATTTATAGAGACTTGATAGAAAGTTCTTTAAAAAATAAAAAATTTGGAAGCTTAATTATTTCTCCTGATGGACTCTTAAATTTATTACCATTTGAAGCACTATATCATAAGGGTAGATACCTCATAGAAGATTATCAAATCGCTTATATTTCATCTGGTCGTGAGTTAATAAGACAGAGTAAACAAGAAAAAATAAAAAACTATAAACGAAAAATGATTTCTTTTGGAAACCCTAACTTCAATCTTTCTTTACCCCTAGAAAAAAATATTATTAGAAGTGAAACGAAAGGCTTTGGAGGGAAAAATCAAGGTCAAGTAGTTGAAACTTGGGAACAAGCTCAAAATTTTCTTCCTATTGGAAATGAAGAGTTAGTTGATATATTAAAGCTATATCCTAATGCCTTAATATATGAAAATGAAAATGCTACAGTAAAGAATTTAATGAATGTTGATAGTTCTCAAATTTTACATATTTCGACACATGGAAAGTTTTTAAGTAATAATAGTACCCAAAACCCTATGTTAAATTCAGGTCTTGCTTTTGCAGGAGCAAATGATAAAAATAACAGTTTAAGAGGAATAGCCACAGCGTTGCAGTTATCGGCACTTGATTTAAAAGATACAGAACTCGTTGTACTTTCAGCATGTGAATCTGGATTAGGGAAAGTGCAAAAAGCAGAAGGGGTTAAAGGCTTACCTAAAGCATTTCTACAAGCAGGAGCAAGAAATGTGATTATGAGCCTTTGGTCAGTTAGTACTCAAAAAACAGCAATACTTATGAAGAAGTTTTACACAAATGTTCAAGCAAAACAAGATTATGCTACAGCTTTACAAAATGCTAAGCTAGATATGATAAAAGAACATCCATACTACTGGTCTGCATTTATTATGCATGGGATTTAATTTTAACATTAGGATAATTAAAATGATAAAAAATATACTTAAATTAAGTACAGCAATACTAATGCTTTTATTTGTTAGTAATAGCTATGTATCTGCTACTGCAAATGATGGTAAAATAACAGTAGATGAAGCTCAATCACAGATACCGAATCCAGATACTATTAAAGGTGGAGATGACATAAAAGATAAGTATATTGACAGAAATGTTTCTCTTTCAAGTATTGAAAAGTTTTATGTGATTGAAAGAGAGAACTTACTTTTTCCTCCCTATAGATGTTTTATTTATCATCCAAAAGGAAATGAAACAGATATAGGAATAATAGATAATGTTACAATAAATTTTTCTATTGATAAGTCTAGATTAAATATAGGTGATATTATTTTGGTTACGAATGAACAGGAAGTAAAGAGTAATAATCCTATTAAGCAATTTATTATAGAAGAGGTTACGATTATTAAATAATCAACATCGCATCCCCATAAGAAAAGAATCGATACTCTTTTCTTATGGCTTCATGGTAAAGCTTCAAGGTCTTCTCTCTCCCCACAAAAGCAGAAACCAACATAATGAGGGTACTTTTTGGCAAGTGAAAATTTGTTAATAAGTGAGAAACCCTTTGGGGTTTGTTTGAGGGGTTTAA
>DQSS01000113.1 GCA_015663165.1 Arcobacter sp.
AAATCATAGAGAAACATTTTATCTTAGACAAATCTATTGGTGGGGCTGATGCTGAGTTTTCTATGGATAAAGAAGAATTTAGACAGATGATACAAGCCGTTAGAGATGCTGAAAAACTACTGGGCAAAGTAGATTATAGCATGACTGAAAAAAAGAAAAAAAGCCGACAATTCTCTCGAAGTTTGTACGTCGCTAAAGATATAAAAAAAGGTGAGGTTATTACTGAAAAAAACGTTCGCTCAGTAAGACCTGGGTATGGGTTAAAGCCTAAGTATTTGAAAGAAATCCTTGGTAAAAAAGCTATAAAGAATCTGGAAATGGGTACGGCAATAAAGATGGAAGATTTATCTACTTTAGAAAAAATTTATTAAAAAAAGGGAGCCAGTTGTTATATTTGCGTAAAGTATTGTCTGAGTATCCTTACTCTACCTATAAAAATAATTTTATTTTTAGATTAAAAACTGCAATAAAGATCTTCTTAGTAAAAAATAAAAAAAATAAAAAAATTGACTATATAAACTATAAATATATATTTTATGTAAATGGATATGGGCATTATTTACGTGCTTTGGAGTTTAAAAAAAGTATATTGAAAAAAGTAAAAAATGATCATGTTTTGATGGTTATTAATACTAATGATAAAAAAATAATTAATTCTTTATCTGTAGATTCTAAACATATGATTAAGTTTGGGGTCACACTTAAAAAGTCAGAATATAGACAAATGATATATTGTCTTTTTATTTTTGTATTTTTGAATAAGTTTAAATGTCTATTGAATGCTTTAACAATATATAAAAAAGGTGTTAGTAACTATTTCAAAAATAATGATCACATAGTAAATAAATATAATATAAACTTAATATCCTTTAATGATCAGCCGATAGATATTAGTATTCTGGAAAGCATATTTAAAGAACATCATATAGTCAAAAAATCGATAGTCTATCAACATGGAATTATTGGGGCCCATCAATTTTATTTTCCATCTAAATCTGATTATTTTTATGGGTATAGTAAAAATAATGATGTAATAAATTATTTTCAGGCACATAATCGGTACAATACAAAATTTTATGATGTTGGAAATCTAAAATATCAAAAAAAATACCAGAAAGTGATAAAAAGAGAATCAAGGCAGGCAGCACTAATTATTCTCACACCTGGTTGGAACTTTTTTTTAAAAACAATTAAAACAATTAATAAAAATGAAAGAAAAAGCTACAAATATTTTCTTAGATTTCATCCTAGTATGAAATTATTAAATTTAGCAAAAATCCTTACAAGGTTCTATGGCTTACCTGTAGATGAAAATCCTGAAGTCTCTTTTGAAACATTTGATATAGTAATCACTGAGGTTTCAACTGTTGGTCTTGAAGCACTATCAGAGGGGGTTCCTATTGCGATTTTAACTGATTTAAACTATGAGATACCATATTACTTTCATTCAAAACATATACCGAAGATCAAGGCTATTAATCAAGATACGTTAAAATATGCAATCAATTTAAGTTGTAAAAATAAAGAAGAAATATTAATTTTATTAAAAGAATATTTTGGATGAATTATTGATTAGAGTCTTTAAAAAGTCTATTAGGGCGTATATAAATAGAGAAGGGGTTAGTATATGATAAAAGGAAGTAAGTTTCATACAAATATTAATTTTTTTCTTATTCTTGCATTTTTTATGCATGGAATTCTATATTTTGTATTCCCAACTGAAATTGACAACACAAATTCTTTTATTAAATACATTAAATATATATTAGTAATCAGCTTCATAATTATTAATTATCATATGATAAAAAGCAGAGATATATTATTTGTGTTAATCTTCATGAATGTAAGTTTTATTTTTTATTTTTTAAATGACTCTACGGGATTAAATAATATTTATATATTATTCTTTCTACCAATTATATTTATCTATTTATTAAGAAATACTTTTAACAATACTAAAATGATTTTACAATCAACCATATATATATATATAGTCATTTCTATTTTTGCTTATTTGGAATATACGATTTTTAAAGGAATATTTCCACGGTTTGGTGTTGGTGATTTTGGATATAGAGTATCTTCAATACTTGTCAACCCTAATAATTTTGGATTAACTGTAGTGTTTATGACAATAATGCTTCATACTATGATTACCAAACCTTTTTTTAAGAAGATCATTTTATTAAACACAGTGATACTCATATATTTTTCGATGTCAAAAACAGCGTTCATACTTTTTATAGTTTATATTCTATATAAATACATAAAATTAATACCCCTTTTTGTAATTATAGGTGCTATATATATATCCTTGACTTTTGATACACTTTTTATTGATGATAAATATTTAACTTCTTCTTCGATACGGGGAGGTTTGAATAATGATTTTTTTATACTTGCCAATGAAAATATTTTACTTCCATTTTGGAATTCGTATCAATATACTGACAATATCTATTTACAATTATGGGGATTTTTTGGTTTATTTTTCTTACTAATATTTTTTTTATTTAATCAAGCATTATTTATTATATTCTTTACATTCAAACAATATACCAACGTTATTGTACTTTTCCTGTTCTTATTGGCTGGTCTGACTACCAATTATTTATACCTATGGCCATTGGCGTACATGTATTGGGGATTTGTATTTTATAATACCAATAAATATTTTTTAAAACTAAGTAAAAATATATGAATAAAGATATAATTTTATACTCCCTGAGTGCTGCAATCAATAAGGGTTCAATACTCTTATTTTTTCCACTACTTACCCAGTTTTTAACACTTGAAAATTTTGGAAAGTGGAGCTTGATAATCATCGTTTCCAATCTTCTTATCCCAATCATCTCTTTGAATGGTTCAGCATCTATTCTCAGGGAAGGAAGTAACAATTTAAAAATAGGTTTCTCATTATTTAAAAAATATATTTATTTTTCTCTTCTTATTAGTATATTTAGTGGATGTATTGTCTACTTTTTTGTAGGTACAAATTGGTTCTTTTACAGTGTTCTTATAGGATCAGCAGAAGCTTTATTAATACTGAGTATGACTTATGTGAGAACAGAAGATAGAGTTTTTAACTATTTTCTTATTTCATTCTTTAAAACATTAATTCTATTTTTTATAATTTTATATGCAAAGAATTCTAATTTACCACTCGATATCTTACTTACCTATCATTTTATCACAGTAATAATATTTGCCTTAACTATTGCCATGTTCCTATTTATTAGAAATAAGACAAATAATTCACAGTATGAGCTCATATCTGCATTGCTGTTTGGTATAGCCCTTATACCTCATGGATTATCACAATGGATAATGAGTAGTGCGGACAGACTTATACTTGAGTATATGCTTGGTTCAACAAGCGTAGGTATTTATAGTCTCGCATACAATATAGCTTTAATATTAATGCTGTTAAATAGTGGTATAGCTTTGGCTTTACCTCCATATTTAATAAAGAATTTTAATTATTGGAAAGATAAAGAATATGATACTAAGTTGTCAAACTATTATACAATATTATCAATATTATTATTTCTCATTGTACTCATTATTTATTATCTTGATAAAAATTATTTTCATGTTTTAGGTTATTATGGTCCAGAGATGATTCCATTAATCATTACTATATATAGTTCTATATATATTTTAGGGTTGTATTACTTCTATGTAAATTATCTTTTTTATTATAAAAAAGCCATAATAATAAGTAAGGTAACTTTTTATGCGGCTTTATTAAACATTATATTAACTATATTATTTGTATATATTTCAGGTACCCTAGGTGCTGCTGTCGCAACACTTTTTGCCTATATCTATTATTTGTATAAAATAAGACAAGAGACATTGAAGTATGAACCATTAATTAATATTTCATTGTTTAAGAATATAGGTTTATTTGTACTGTTTGTATCTATTATTAGTTTAAGTTTAAATTATCTACCTTAACTTTCGCACCTAATTTTAGCCCATTCCCCTGCATAGATACCATGCCAAGGGTATCTATTGGAAAATTGTCATACCCCTTGACGTGTTG
>DQSS01000329.1 GCA_015663165.1 Arcobacter sp.
AGGCAGAGCTAAAGGCTGAGATAGAGAAAGATATCTTTGAACTGGGATTGATGGTAGAAGATGATAGATAAGTTTGAAGGTGCTGTGAATAGCAGTGAGGGGTATTTTGGGTTGCAGAGGGAGGTGTATAGATGAATGAAAATATAACAGCACAAGAAATATCACAAGGTGCATATGTTAGTCCTATCGACAAGCTTAAACTTATTTCTGCAGATGATTGGGAAATATTAACAGAAGAATGGGTTGATTTAAAACAAGATGTATATTTAAAATCAGAAAGACCAGCAGGTGCAGGAGATATGGGAATTGATATTGTTGCATATATTACTGACCCCAAAAGTGACCCTAGAAATTATGAATGGGATTGTTATCAGTGTAAACGCTATAATCATTCATTAAGCCCCTCAGATATATGGATAGAGCTTGGTAAAATAATTTATTATACATTTGAAGAAAAATATCCTATACCAAAAAAATATTATCTTATTGCTACACAAGGTATAGGTACTAAATTAAATAAAATGTTACAAGATATATCTATTTTGAAAGAAGGACTAAAAGATAATTGGGATAAGTATTGTAAAAAGAAAATTACTACAACAGAAGAAATTGTATTAGAGGGTAATTTTCTAGACCATTTTGAATCATTTGATTTCTCTATTTTTGATAGTATCGCACCAAAAGTTATTATTGAAGAATATAAAACACATGAAAAGTATCTAGTTAGGTTTGGAGGTTCATTGCCACCAAGACCTACGGTAAGCATTCCAAGTGAAATAGAAGATTTAAGATATATAGACCAACTTGTAAAGTCTTACAATACAAATTCAGCTAATGAAATTTTAAATGTAGATGATATATCGTCAGCATCACATAACGGGCATTTTGAAGATGCTCGAAAAAGCTTTTATAAAGCAGAAGAGTTAAGAATGTTAAATAGAGATAGTTTACCTGATGGTATATTTAAAAATTTAAAAGACAATATCTATGATGGTGTTTCCAGTAAATCAAGAGAAGAGTTTGATGATGGCTATAAAAAAGTACTTGCCATTGAAAGTGAAGCAGGAAAAATACCAATTGAATCAAATCCTTTAAAAGATGCTTGTCAAACTATTGATAAAAAAGGTTTATGTCATCACTTAGTAAATGATGAAAGATTAACATGGGTGGAAGATGATGAGTAAAGTAATTAAAGTTTTTAATAATAAATTAGAAATGGGACTTAGGATATTGGTGATTTTAGAAACAATTTATCCAAAAAGTTTTGATGTAGAGATGATAAATTATTATGATTATTTTATATTGCATACAAATGATATAGGTGGAGAAGAGAGTCTACATGCGGATGTACCAAATAGATATGGTGAGTTATCAGTCAAAAGAGAATTAATAAGAAATACCACAAAGTTACTTTTATCAAGAGGTCTGATTGATGTTGAATATTCCCATAGGGGAATAGAATATAAAGCCAGTGAAACAACTTCCCCATTTTTAGTAAACCTTGAAGAAGAATATACAGAAAAACTTAAAGAAAATGCAGCTTGGGTATATAATAAATTTAAGACATATAGCTTTAATGATTTAAATAAATTTATAATAGAAAATAAAAATAAATGGGGTACAGAGAACCCATATTGTACGATAGGATTAATAAATGAATAAACATGGATTTATTATTGAAAAGTTAGAGCTTTTAGGAGATAGTGTTGAACCTGTATCTATTGAGTTTAAAAAAGGCTTGAATGTTATCTATGGTCCTTCTGATACGGGTAAGACTTTTATATTTCAATGTATAGATTATATGCTTGGTAAACGACGTAGACCTAAAGAGATACCTGAAGCTAAAAAATTTAATATAATATATCTATTTATAACAACTTTAGAGGGTAAAAAATTTAAATTAGAACGTGCGTTATCAGGCGGTGATTATAATATAGTGGATTTAGAGGATAATAAAACTTTTGAATGTACATATAAAAATGGAACTAAAAATAAAAGTATTTCAGATTTCTTACTAGAGATATTAAATTTATCAAATAATAAAATAAGAAAGAATGCTGATGGAGAAACAGAAAATTTATATTTTCAACAATTAAAAAGATTGTTTTTGGTTGATGAAGTTCATATTATTACTGAAGAGTCTTTACTTGTTTCCGAACAATATACTAAAAAAACATTTGAAGAAAATGTATTTAAATTTTTAATGACAGGAGAAGATGATAGTAATCTTATTATTGCATTAAAGCCAAAAGATATTCAAAATAAAACGGGAAAAATAGAAGTTTATGAAGAGCTTATTAGTCAATTAGAAAAACATTTAAAAGATAGAGATTATAAAGAAATAGATGAACAAATAGAAAGATTAAATACAACTATATCTAATTTTAAAGATGAAGAAAGTTCTCTATCCGAGGAGTTAAGTCAGCTAAATAGTAAAAAAAATAATCTTATAAGAGAAATAGATGAAGATAAAAAGTCTTGGATAAATTATGATGAAATATTGAAGCGTAGTTCTATTTTGAAAAAGCAATATACTAGTGATATTGCCAGATTAAAGGCAAACATAGAAGTAGGGAACCTATTTCCTAAAGATAATGCTTCTTGTCCTGTATGTGATAGTTCCATCTCAGACAATATTGATATTGGAAAATTGATTTTGGCAACTGAAAGTGAAATCACTAAAACATCTAAACTTTTAAAAGAAGTAGAAAAAAGTGAGTTTATTTTTATTCAAGATAAAAGTAGTATTGAGAGTAAAGTTCAGGATGAAGAGAAAAAATTAAAGACAATAGTTCTCACCATGGAAGAAAAAGTAAATAATGAAATACAAAGTATACTTTCCCAGATACAACAATATACAGATAAAAAAGAAGAACTATCTAAAATTAAACTATTGAAAAACAATCTTGATACTTATGTAATTGAACGAGATAAAATCCAAAATATTATTGATACAAATAAGAAAAATAAAAAAGAAACAAATTATGAAAAATTAACTACATCTTTACTAGACCCCATTATCACAAATATTAAAACCATTCTTGTAGGTATTGATTTTGAAAATATTGAAAGTACTAATATTGGATTTTCAGAAGAAAATTTAGATATTGTTATTGGTCAAAAAAACCGTAAAGATTATGGAAAAGGTTATAGAGCTATATTATATGCTGTTTTTATAATCTCAATATTAGAGTTTTTTAGGACTAAAGACTATCAAATTGGATTAACTGTTATTGATTCCCCATTAAATCCATATAAATCAGATGATCAAGATAAGAGTGAAGAAGTGCCAATAAACTTAGCTGAAGAGTTTTATAGATATTTAGCTGATAATATTATTGAAGAGCAAGTTATTCTTATTGAAAACACACCAATACCTGAAGATATTAAAGATAAAGTAAATCATAAAGAATTTACTAAAAAGAATGGCTTTTTGCCTAAGGCTTTATGATTAACATATCTTATATTGGAAGAAAGTTAACAAATGAAAGAGGAAGAAATGTTAACAAGTTTTAATTCAGAAGGTACTATAGTGAAATGGATAAAATCTGATAATAAAACATTTTTAGAATATAAGTAAAAAGGCAAACATTGGAAAGTAAAATCAACAGAATAACCGACATACTCCGAAGAGATGATGGTATAAGCGGTGCCATGATGTACACGGAGCAGATATCGTGGATACTATTTCTAAAGTTCATCAATGACCTTGAGATAAACAAGGCGGATGAGGATGAGCTTGATGTGAA
>DQSS01000036.1 GCA_015663165.1 Arcobacter sp.
AAGATGAGATTAAAAAACTAAGTACTCAAATTGTAGAGATAGATAATTTACCAAAATTAAAAGAGGAATTATTAAGTTTTGAGAAAGAAAAGAAGAAACTAGAATATGAAAAACAAAAGATAGAAGATGAGCAGAAGAGCATAGGAAAAGATATTGATAAAATAAAAGAGTCAATTGAAGAAAAAAATAAAAATATTAAAGATTATGAATATAGATTAAAAACTTTAGAAATTTATTATAAAGGCTTTGAAGATGAATTACAAAATCTACAATTAAACTTTCAAAAAGAAGACTCATCTAGATCAATTGATAATTTAGTTACTGAGATAAAAGCTTTAAAAAAGAATTTAAATCTTTTAAAAACTAAAAAAGACATTGGATTTTCAAAATTAAAAAATATTCTACAAAAAGAACAATCATATGAAAAAGATTTTATTAAAGAAGTTGAAGAAGAATTATTATCCATAAAAGACAAGCAAACATCAATTGATACACTTATAGATTCTATAACCAATGATATAAGTAAACCAACAAATGATTTTTTAAAGCATTTAGAGCAATTTGAGAAATATCTTACATCATTAAATACTAAATTTAAAAATTATAAAATATCTGATTTAGAAACCATAGAAATCAAACTACATCCCAATAAGATTTTAATAAATGAATTGAAACTTATTTCAAGTATAGACAAAGAAACTCTTTTTCAAGATGATTATAATCAAAAAATGCAAATTTTAAGAGATTATATAAGTAAGTCAAAAAAGTTTCATTTATCAGATTTATTTGATATTAGATTTATAATTAATGGCAATGTTGCAAATTTGAATAAACAAACCCAATCAAATGGAACTGATAGAATACTTAAAATAACACTTTTTATTTTAATAATGAGAGATTTAATTGTACAAGATGAAAATAATAAATTAGTAATTTATATAGATGAATTAGGTGAAGTTGATGATGATAATATTTATGAACTTATTAAAAGATGTAAAGAGAATAATTTTATACCCATCTTTGCTGCTCCAGATAAAAAACCACATATTGATAAATATTATGATTTAATAGAAGATAAAAAGACTAAAAAGATTTTAGTTGATGACAATAGAGCAATTTATGTCAAAAATTGAATTTGATTTTTATACAAAATTTAAAAATAATAAAAAAGCCGAAAAGCCTATACCTGTTACTATAGTAAAATCATCAATTTTTAAATCTTTAGTAAGTTCAAAAGTTATTGAAGCAATACAAAGAGGGAAAGGTTATATTAGAATATTAAAAGATGATAAATTTAATGAATTTTATTTTCAAAAATATCCAAATCCAAATATAGAAATCAAAACTGAAATAGATAATCAGAAAAAATTTAGAGATACTAAAGCAACTCCTGTTCACAAAGATAGAGTTATATTTATTCGTGGATTTAAAGATATTATAGTTAATAATAAAGAGATTCCTTTAAAAGAAATCACACAAGAGCATCAATTATTTAGTACAGTTTTAAAAAATATGAAAACTCAAAAAATATGTTTTGTAGAAAACTTACAGCCATTTTTAAATGTTGAAAAACTATTAGGAAAAGATTTTGTATATATTCATTTTTATGGTAGATTTCCAAAAATAGATATACTTAAAAATATAGAGTGCGAAGAGTATTTACATTTTGGAGATTATGATTCTGTAGGACTTAGTGAATATTTAAAAGCATCTGAGGTTTATCACAATTGTGAACTTTTTATTCCTGATAATTTTGAATACTTATCTAAAGAATATTCAAAGAGAAGAAAAGAGAAAGATACGATACATAAAAATGTAAAAATATCATTAAAAACAGAAATAATAAAGATAAGAGAACAACTTGAAACTACAGGTGAATACTTAGAACAGCAAATTATAATGGATAATTTATGATTGATCCAAAAAGAATATTAAGGTTTTTAGAAGAGTATTTTGATGAGATAAAAACTATATATAAACTTAATAAACAAAATGGGCTTATACTAAGTGAAGAGATAGAAACTATTTTTGATAATAGCAATATTCTAATTGATAATTTAATAGAATATGAAATAATAGTACAAAGAATTGATGATACATTTATACTCAATGAAACTTATGGCAGTTTTATCTCTTTTTTATTGGATGATTTTTCTCTTGATATGCCTGAACAAATTGAAAAATATCATAATTCACTAGATTCTTTATATAGAAAATTAAAAAGTGCAACTACTAAAAATGAAATTATACAAACTGTAGAAGCATTAAATAATGAAATAGGTAAATTTGAAAATCAATTACAAAAGAATATTAGCAAACTCATAAAAGAAACCAAATATATAAAGGCAAATAATCAAAAATTAGATTATCCTAAAAAGCTTCAAAAAGCTTCAGAATTAACAATAACATATGTAAAACCATTAAATATTATTTTACAAAATCATAGTGAATCAATTTTATATATTATAGATAATATCATTGATGAATCAAGCCAACAAAGATTTAATAATAAAGATGATAATTTAAAAAGAATTTATACAAAATTATATAATTCTTATGATAAAACAAAAAATGAAATACTTAATAAAAATAGACTTTTAATTAATGAAGTTATTCCCTTGCTTGATAGAATAAGATCAGGTAGTGATATTTTAACAGGTTGTATCAATTTTTTAAATGATACTAATTCATATGCTGTACCAACTCTTTTAGATAAACAACGAGATATTACATATTCAACCAATGCTGAATATGAAGCACAAAATATTTGGGAAGGCTATACTGATATAAATGAAGATATTATTATAAATGAAACTAAACCTTTAGAAAATACTTGGATTTTTAATAAACACAAGTATAAAAATAGACTCTTGAAATCTCTTCCCATAGAGAATTTCTATACTTGGATATATGAAGAGTTAGAAAATGAATTAAATATTGTAGAGAGTAAAAACTTTTTTGATTTATCAAAATTAATTTTTGATAATGATATAGATATTGAATATAAAAACAAAAGAATTGATATTAAATTATCTGATAAAGTGATAGATGTACCAACTATTGAAATTAGGAGTCTAAATTGAACTATCCAGAAAAACATTACGAAATTGTACAAAACTTATTAAATGGTAAATTTATTTTACAAGGACAAGAGGTCTATGATATATTAGTTCCTAACTATGATTTTTATAAAATATTTTTTAAAAAAAGTTTTAAATATGATTTAGTTAAAACATCAGAAGTGATTTATTTAGCATCAGATAATACTAGTGAAAAGTTTTCAAGAAATTTAATGTTAATTTTAGCTATTTTAGTAGATAACATTAATTTACAAGGAAAAGATTTATACGAAGAGCTTTATAAAAACTATAAAATACAAGACATTGAGGTTATAATTAAAAATTCAAGTTATAAAAGTGTATGTAGAAATATATCCATAGAATCATTAATAAAAAATGATTGTCAAAAACGAAATATTATTAGCTATAACAATGATTATGATACATTTCAATTTACAAGTGCAATAAATATATTTTTAGAACAAGCAAAAGAGATAGCGAATATGAATAATATATAAGAAGATAAAGAGTAAACTATGAAAAAACTAAACAAACTAACACTAAAACAAAGAGAAGAACTTTTTAGACAATTAAGAATCTCAATCACTCATCACTCAAATGCAATGGAAGGAACTACATTATCATTTGGAGAAACAAAAGAATTACTAGAGAATGGTAATACAGCAGGAGATAAACCACTTGCTGAACAACTTATAATATTAGGATTTGCAAAAGCTTACGATGTAATCATTCGTGAAGCTACAAATCCAAATAATATTATTGATAGTAGCTTTATAAAAGATATTCACGCAATTATGTTTGAAGATGCTTTAAAAGTTTCTCCTGAGTTTATATCTAAACCTATTGGAGCATATAGATCAGATGAAAGATATATTAAAGGTGTAGATATAAAACTATCATTACCTCATATGATTTCAAATGATGTAGAAAATTTGTTATATAGAATAAAAAGTAATAATATGAGTTTACTAGATATATCAGATTTTCATATACAATTTGAAAGAATACATCCATTTGCCGATGGCAATGGAAGAGTTGGAAGATTAATAATGGCATATCAGGCTATACAAAATAATGTTATTCCACCACTAATTGAAAATGAACATAGAGATGATTATTTAAAAGCTATCAATGATAAAGATGACTTATATTTATTTCTTGAAGAGAGTATTAAAAATAGTTTAGAGTTGATAGACTTGGTAGATTAAACATCTAACAAAACCTTGGAAAAGAACAAGTGTAGAGTCGAAAACTTCGAGCTTTTAAGTGTCGCATAAAGATATATATAAAAGCTGAAACTTTTAAGCCATTTTACCCACTTGTCTTTCAAGTCAAGCGTTATGTTCACATTAAATACTGTAAATTAGGAGTAAGTTTTGGCTACTTTAAAAGAGATAAGAAAAGTTTATTGAACAAATTAAAAAAGTGACTGAAAGTGAAACTTCAGCAGGTACACCTAAAATGATTAAAGTCATTAAAGTTAATAGTATT
>DQSS01000087.1 GCA_015663165.1 Arcobacter sp.
GTTAAAAGGTCATCTAAGTCAACACTATAGAGTAATACTTTATTGTTAGTCGTAATAAAAAGGTTATGCACATTTTCTAAAACTTTAGATTTTTTTAGTACTGAAAAACGTGCAATAACCTCTTCTACAATCTCTTCTTGCATGGCTGTAAAAACCTCAACCTGCATGTAAGAACCAGCTTCATCTTCAGCATAAGACTCTAAAAGCGTAATCTCTTGTTGATCACTCTTATCAAGATTTTCAAAGACTTCAAAAGCCATCGCTTCATCATGCTCTTTAAGCTCTTGCATAAAGTCAACTTGATCATCACTCTCTAGCTCTTTTACAGCTTCTACTAAATCTTTGGCTTCAAACGTCTCAACCATATCATCAAAATAACGGTCAGGGAGTTCGAGTGCCACATCTCCCAAGATATCTTTGGGAATGAGTTTAATAGCCTCTGAGAATGTCTCTTCATCATACTGTTTTAAAATATTTACAATTTCAGAAAAGTGAATGTCATCATTTTTATGTAATTCTAAATACGTTTTTAAGACTTGCATAATTAACCTTTAAAAGAAAGAAGCATACTATGCTTCTTCAAATGGAACTTCATCTAAAGAACAGTCGCTCAATTTTTCAAGTAACCACTTATGAATTACAGAGCCTTCATCAAAATAAAAGTAAACACCCTCACCCTCTTCATCATTTTTAATAAGAAGGCTACTTTCTGTGCTTTTTGACCAAGAAGCCAAACTATCATGTGCAATACTTTCTTTTTGTAAAACAAAATTCAAAAGTATCATCTCCTTTTCCAAAGAGTAAAAGAAAAATCTCTTCTGAACAATCTCCTTTAGAGGTAAAGCTGTGTCCTGATTTATCCTATAAATTTTATAGTCAAAAGTCTCTAAAAGTTCCGATAACAAGGTGTTAAACCAATCCGTAATCTTTGACATACACTGTACAGTAGCTGGGTCATTGTTATCTCTGTCTAAATAAACAGTATTGTAATCTTTACAAATGTTACTAAAGTCTAAGCCTAAACCTATTTTATTCATCTTAACTACTTACTAGTCAAATGGTTGGTCGAAGTAACCATTTTTATAATATTTAGCAAAAAACATACTAACTTTTCCACGTCCCATTGTTGGTTTGGCTGTGTATACCCATTCTAAAGAGCATTCTCCAAAGTAATAATCATCTGGCTGATTAAAAAATACTTGTGCTTCCTCTCTGTCTAAATCTTCACAATAAGCCAATTTTTCACTGTAATCTTTTTTCAAAAATGCCATACCAGCACCTTGATAATTAATACTCTCATTCTCATTAGCCCCATCAAATAACTTATGCTCTTTTTTTAAATCTACCTCTAACATTTACTCTTCCTTATTTAAAGCGAAAGCTTCTATTTTAATTTATCGCATTCTAATATATTTTTGATAAAGTCTAAGTATGTTATTATCTTTTAAAAAAGGATACATCAATGAATTTAATCACTAAAACTATTTTAACCCTAGTAACACTCATTTTTATTGCTTGTGGTGGGGGAGAAAGTAGTTCCACCTCAGAATCAGATAATAGACAAACAGTTGAAGCTCTTGAACTCGCAAATACAGTCGATATAACCGAAACACAATACTTTAGAGTCCTCTCTCCCAAAAACTGTGAACAAGAAAATAAAAATCAATTTATCTATCAAGTCATGCATGACTCATACTTATGGTCAAATGATGTACCTGAACTTGACTTTAGTGATAGTCAATATAACTCTTCAGAAAAAATGCTAACTGCACTCAAAAGTAACAATGATAAATTTAGTTTTATTATAGATGCACAAACAGCTCAAAGTTTTTTTGAAGAAGGAAAAAACAATGACTTCGGAATGGGCTTAACTGTTGCACAATTAAATAGTAGTACAAATGTTCTAGCCATTACTTATATTTACCCTGATTCTCCAGCAGATAAAGCTGGTCTAAAAAGAGGTGATATTATTACACATATTGAAAGTAAAAGTATTACAAGCGAAAATATTGATGCTATTGTAGATATTCTTGATAATCAAAAAATAATTAAATTTACTTTTTTAGAAGAAAATAACAGTACTAACAATAAAACGATTACAAAAGAGAGTTACTCCATAAAAACATTTCTGTACTCCAATATTTTCACCAATGACAGTGGCAATAAAAGAGTTGGATACCTCGTTTTTCAAGATTTTATACAAAATGCATTACAAGAGATGAACCCAATTTTTAAAACATTTAAAGATTATAATGTAAATGAATTAATTTTAGATTTAAGATATAATGGTGGAGGAGCTGTAAATGTCGCAAACCATCTCTCTTCTCTTATTGGAGGGGTAAACGTCTCAGAAAATATTTTTAACCATACAAATTTTAATGACCGATATTCAAATTTCAATGATACCAGTTACTTTGAAACCCATAACAATAATGCTTTAAACTTAAATAGAGTTTTCGTTATCACAACACCCTCTACTTGCTCATCTAGTGAACTGGTTATCAATGCATTAAAAGCCTCAGCGAACAATATTGAGGTCATTCAAATAGGTAGCACAACATGTGGTAAACCTTACGGATTTTTAGGGTCAGGGAAATTTTGTGACAAAGCACTGTTTGCAATTAATGTGGAGAGTAAAAATGGAGATGATATTGGTAATTATGTAAATGGTCTAAGCCCTACCTGTCCAGTCCAAGACAATTACTTCAAAGATTTTGGAGATACAAGTGAAGACTCTTTAAATGAAGCACTCAACTATATTACAACGGGGAAATGTACAACAAAAACATTAAAACAACAAAAAGTAAAACAAGTTTCTGATTTTCAACTACCTAAAGATGGATTTAAAAGGATTATGAGTGCATACTAAAACACTAATATTACTGTCTACGCTATTTCTATATGCCTGTTCCAATAACGCTTCTCCTATGGCACATACTTTAGACAAGAACCGAACAAGCTCTTGCCAAGATGAAATAGAAAGAACAATTTCATCACTAATTCATGCAAAAAACTTAACAATCTCAAAAGATGTTTTTTCTCAAACTTCTTCTCTACATTTAACCAATAAAAAAGATGGTATCTTAACTAAATCACCTATATATAATGATTTAGATGGCAGAAAAACACTTATTATGTACAAAAAGAGTAATGCTTTATATATTGGATTAATCAACGAAAAAAAAGATATTTTAAAATCTAAACAACTAAAAGAGTGTCATTAAAAAATGCTACAAACATCAAGCTTTGGTTTGTTTGAGATAAAAATTCTCATCATCCCAAAAAACTTGAATATCTTTTAGTTCATCAGCAAAGAAACAAAAATCATTAACTACTTTTGTATTGTCTATTTTGTCTTCTTCAAATA
>DQSS01000280.1 GCA_015663165.1 Arcobacter sp.
AACAGATCATATTGTTTAAGTGAAAAATCTTTAACATAGATGTTTTTCAAAGCAGAGCCATATATATCTGTATCACCATCTTTTTTATCTTTTTTTGGTACGTTGTTTATGCTTAGGCAATTTGGGCAAATAATTTTCATTTTGTTATCCTTGAAAATATAATAAATTTATTATATAAAAATTTTCTTAAATATATGATTATTTTGTTATTTTTGAGTTATCTAAGAAGTATATACTTAAAAAAACAGAAGGAGTTACGATGAAGATTTTACTAAAAGTTTTAGTAGTTGGATTGTTTGGTATAAGTTACCTAAATGCAGGTTTAGCACCAAAGGTGTATCCACAAGGGGCGGTTGGAGAAATGGTTAAACTTGGTGAACAAATTGCTTTACATACGGATACTCATCCACTTACAAAAGATTTTGTTGGCAATAAGTTAAACTGTGCAAGCTGTCATTTAAAAGGTGAAGATGAAAAGCCTGGAACAGCAGATGGACTTACATCTTGGCTAGATACAGCAACATCATTTCCAGCTTGGTCAAAAAGGGAACAATCAGTACAAACACTTCAAGATAGATCAAATAATTGTTTTATGAGAAGTATGAATGGAAAAAGATTAGTTATAGATAGTAAGGCTTCTATAGCAATTGCTTCATATATTACTTGGTTGTCTACAGGAAAACCTATTAGTATGAATGCTAAAGGACCTTGGGGACCAACAAATACAAAATTATGGCCAAAAGGAATTAAACATTTTAAACCAATACAAAAAACAGCAACACATGCAAACTATGTAAATGGTGAAAAAGTTTATAAAACTAAATGTGTTATGTGTCATGGACAAGATGGAGAAGGTATAGCAGTATTTCCTCCATTATGGGGCAAAAATGCAAAAGGTGAATGGCTCTCTTACAATACAGGTGCAGGAATGAGTAAACTCGACAAAGGTGCTGCGTATGTTAAACTAAAAATGCCTTTAAATCAAGGTGGAACTCTTAGTGATAAAGAAGCTGCTGATGTAATGCTTTTTATAAATGCACAAGAACGAGCTGATTTTGATTTAGCAAAAGGTTTATTACCAAAAGAAGAGATGGGTTATTATAATTCTAATGTTTTAAAAGAAAAACATACAGTTAGAAGTAACTTTAAAGCTTTAGGTTTAAATGTTGATGTCATAAGAGGCGATAAAAAAATAAAATAAACAATTTACCAAAGAGGATTAGACTCCTCTTTGGTATAATATATAATGAAAAAAATATACCTCTTGTCTTTTATAGCTTTTATGACCATACTTTTGATACTTTTTGTATTTTATAATAGATATGAAACATATTATGAGAATGAAAAAATAGACTCTTATATATCTAAAAATGTCGATATTCTGAACGACAATTTAACTTTTGAGAAACAATACGCTTTATCTCTTTCACTTTTTATATCACAAAATCAAATTATAAAAAAAGCTTTGCATACAGATAACCAATCTTTAGCGCTAAAAGAATTAGATAGGTTTACAAAAGGTATAAAAAAATCAGCTGGCATAGATAACATAGAAATACAAGTTCACACAAAAAACCTAGAAGCTTTTGCAAGAAATTGGGATAGTAGTGATTACAAAGGGGCGAAGCTTAGTAGTTTTAGAAGAGGTTTGGTAAAAGTAAAAAAAACAAAAGAACCTTTTGTCTCAATTGAGCTAGGAAAGCGATTAAATATAAAAGCAATTTCACCAATATTTAACAATAAAAAAGAATTTATAGGTTCTATTGAAATAATTATGAATTTTAAAAATATAGAAAAAAGATTAAAGAAATTTGATTTAAAAATGTTAGCTTTATTGGATAAAAAGTTTATAAATATAGCAATTGATTTAAAGAATCATCAAAAAATTGGTGATTTTTATATTGTAGATAAAGTTTATTCTAAAAAGCTATATAACAAAATAGTAAAACAAATAGATATTTTTAGAAGTGAAAAGTTTTATCATAAGGTAGACAATAAAATTATAGTTCTTGTTCCTATGCTAAGTGTGGGTATTCAAGATGTTGGACTTATAGTGCTTTGTATGAATACAAAACATAATGGAGCTTATATGAATTACAGCGTTGATGTAGACAATAGTAACTATGAATTCAATCATAACATGAGAGAAGTGATAATAAAATGAAAATTTTACTGCTTGAAGATGACTATTTGTATAGGGTAACAATTGAAGATTTTTTAGAAGCAAATGGCTATGATGTAGATGGTTATGATGATGGTGAAGAAGCTCTTAATGCAATTTATACAAATTCTTATGCGCTTTTGCTTTTAGATATTAGAGTTCCTAGTAAAGATGGTTATGAAATACTAAAAGACATAAGAGCAAATGGTGTAAAAACTCCTGTAATTATGCTTACATCTTTGAGCGATATTCAAAACCTAAGTCTTGGGTATGAGCTTGGTTGTAGTGATTATCTGAGAAAACCGTTTGAGCTTAAAGAGTTAAAATACAGAGTAGAATATATTATTAAAACTCATAATTTTAAAAGTAGTGATGAGAGTATAGACATAGATGAAATATATAGTTTTAATATTAAAACAAAAACACTTTTAAAAAATAATAAAAGCGTAGATTTAAGTAGTTATGGCATAGCGTTAGTGTCATATCTTGTGCAAAAAAGAGGTCATTACATTTCACTTGATACTTTACAGCATGTAGTTTGGGAAGGTAAAGAGATAAGCTACGCAGACATTAGAATGTGTGTTAAAAGAGTTAGGGCAAAGTGCGATAAAAATTTTATAGAAAATAAAAAATTAGTTGGGTACAAAATTGGATGAAAGGAATTTTTTAAGTATTAAATACTTACTTGCACAAATTGTAATTTTGATTTTAATTGTATCAATTCCTCTTCACTTTTACATAAAAAGCGAACTTGAAAATAATAGATTTAAAGATATTATAGAGTTAAAATCTTATGCAGAAAAAGTAGCAAATAAAATTTATAAGTTTTCAAATTCAGATGAAAAAGAATTTTATTTCCCTCGTTCAAATATTTTTAAAGGGGCAATATACGATTCTAGTGCTAATGAAATATTTTCTTTGTTAAAAAGCAAAATAGAGCTATTCGCCTTAGATATATTGATTAAAGATGACATAAATTACCTACAAATAAGATTAAAAGAAAATGTTTTTAATGCAAGAACCTTGGTAGTATCAAAGAATATAACTTATTCAAAAATGATACAAAATGTACTTGCTATTTTGATAGTAGTTTCATTTTTGGTTTTTGTTTTAACATTTTTCATTATTAAACAAAGTCTAGAACCCTATAAAAAGTTCAATATTTACCTTGAAAATTTTATAAAAGATGCTACCCATGAGCTTAAAACACCCATAGGTGTAATTCTTTTAAATCTTGATTTACTTGATAATATATATGAAAATAATAAAATGGTAAAAAGATCAAAATCAGCTTTAAAAAATATGATAGTTGTTTATGAAGACTTAGAATTTTTTGTTAGAAAAAATAGAGTTGAACACCCCAAAGAGCATATAAACATATCAGATTTTTTTAAAGAGAGAATAGAGTTTTTTATGGACTTAATCAATTCAAAAAATATGAGAGTAGAACAAAATATACAAAATGATTTATACTTAAATTTTTCACAACTAGAACTTTCAAGAATTATAGACAATACTATATCAAATGCTATTAAGTATTCAAAGAATGGCACAAAAATAGAGTTATATTTGCATGAAGAGCAAAATAATATTGTTTTGAAAGTATTAGATGAGGGCAAAGGTATACAAAATATTGATAAGATTTTTGATAGATATTACAGAGGTGACAAGATAAGCGGTGGCTTTGGTATAGGCTTAAGCATTGTTAAAAATATATGCGATAAAAATAGTGTACATGTAGAAGTAAAATCAAAATTGAAAGTTGGTTCAGAGTTTATATTTACTTTCAAAAAGATATAATCAAAGCAAAAAGGAACAAAAATGTTAAAAATTGGAGACAATGCACCAGCAATAACTTTACCAAATCAAGATGAGGTTGAGATAAGTCTTAGGGATTTAGAAGGTAAGTGGGTAGTCCTCTACTTTTACCCAAAAGACAATACTCCAGGATGTAC
>DQSS01000070.1 GCA_015663165.1 Arcobacter sp.
TTATATTCTTGTTCTTTACTCTTAATCGAATCTTTTCCGAGGTATTTTCAATCTGAAAAAGTTCTTTTTTCTTTTTTAAAATTAATTTACTTAGATTCTCGTCTCCACAACCAAAACAACACCTTTGACTAGCCCTTACTGTTTTCTTATCTAGATAAAACTTTCCATCTATACCTTCAAATATAACTATAATTTCACCAAGGAATATTCCCTGTTCTAAATTTAATCGTAGTCTATAAAGAAGATTTGAATCACTAGGTGTTTTAATAAAAGCTATTAAATTTTTGTTGTCCTTTACTTTTTGTAAAATAGCAATTGATTTCAAAGAAATAGCACTTTTAATAGTAAGGGGAATAAGAAAAGGGTTTTCTGCTAGAGCTGGTACAATAAGACTAACCTTATCATCCGTTTTAAGTCGAATATCTTTACCATAAAGTGTTTTTATGGTCTCATTTATATCAGTTAGTTTCCAAACTTCTTTAAGTGCATATTCCTCTGAAAATAATATTGTTGTCAATAGTAAATAAAGTATAATTTTTTTCATATTTTTTCCTTTAACTTGTTTTTATTTTCTTTAATAAATAAATTAAAATAGTAGCTATTGACCAATACCATAAATATTGGACTAAAATCCATTTTTTATCATTTTCAAAAGTATACCAGCCATAACAAGAACCATCACAGTCAACTTTTGTGTGACCACAACTTGATTCAGCACAAAGAACACAAGTATCATTTAACAAGTCTATTATGACAAAACCGTACAAACTCATACCTATGGTTAAAGGTAAAAGCAACAAAAATAGCAGTTTAAAAAAATGCTCTTGTATGTAAATACCTCCTATGGCTAAGGTTAAAAACAAGAGCAATAATAAATGATATCTTTCTATCTCATGAGGGTAAGCACGATACTCTAAAGTAAGCACATAACTTATGATGTAGATAATAGCTATCATAACGATGGTTTTTAAAAGTTCATTTGTCATCATATAGCACCTTTAAGTCATTATAACAAAAGAAGCTACCTAAAGTTAGTAAACAATTGGTAAATTAATTTTAAATCAGCATGACCAACTTCTTCAATATTCTCTTTAATATTATAAACAAAATTTTCATCATCACGACCTCGTTTAATACTTTTTTTAGATGATAAATAAGCCTTTGTAAACTTTGCCCAAGGTAAAAGAAGTAACCTAAAACACCCCTCTTCTTGCCCCTCAGGGTAGCAGCCTAAATCAATCGTCAAACGACGATACTTATTTTCTATAAGTAATATATCTTCAATAAAAGGATACGCACTCTCAGCAGGTCATTCATCAAGATTCATCATATAAACATGCTTAGCATGAAGCTTCCACCCAGCAGAAATACCTAATGGCACTAGTTTTAATTCTTTTTTCACTTCTTTAAATCCTTTACTATACTATGAGCCATTTCTCTAACTTTCTCATTTTCATCATTATAAAGCTTTTCAATATTTGGTATGTAAGTAACTGCTTGCCTACTCCAAGCTCCTATATTTATTATGGCTAACCTCCGAAATGCACTCTCTTTATCTTCCAGACATTCAATTAGTTTGGGTAGAATTTTTTTTGCTTCCTTTTTACCTAAAGCTCTATTACCTAAATAACAAACAGAAAGTTGACGGATAAGTACCCAAGAAGAGTTCAATCCCTCTAACGCCACATCAATTTCTTCTAAATTTATTGTTCTATATCCACGCCCTATTTGTAATTCATCTTCTAAGATATCTTGAAAGTCACTATTTTGTTCAAGTGCTTTTTGTAAAGGTTCAAAGTCTAACTTTGTAGGATTAACAACATAGTCAACCCAACTTTTATACATAATCGCTATGCCATTTAAAACATTTTTTCTATATTGTGTATTAGCTGCATGCTCTAACAAAAAATCTACCTGACCTAAAAGTCCTAATGCATTTGCACTCCATGAAGAGGGAGCATTTCCTTTTAAAACTTCTTGTTCTAATGCTTTTACAACCTCTTTACTTGCTATGCCTATTTTACCTAAGACATATGCATATCGCCAACCATTCTCTTCTGAATTTAAATGTTCCACAAGTATGTCTAAAGCATCTTTTTGAAATGCTATAAGTTTTTCTTCTGCCTCATCTGAACTGATTAATCCATCATGTTTCAGAAGAATATTAAAATAATATGTAACTTGTTCATGAGTAGTCAAAGTAAATACACGCTGTCGTTCCATTTCCACTTTATCAAAATATGGGAAAAATTTAAGAAATAGTTTTTCAGGTACAGAAGCTCGTAGAAATGCCTCTTCATCATCTAAAAAGTCATAATAAACAATAAAATCCTTTGTCGTTTGAGAACTTTTTTTGAGTTTTTTATACAGTTGATTTACAACTTTTAAAATCATCTTATCAAACTTTTTTTCTATCTTTTCCCAATGCTCATCTGTATCTTTTCGTTTTGCTTCAGAAAGAACCATTTGCATTAAATCAGCAACTATTTCACTACCACACCAACCAATAATATCGTCAAATTCCCACTCAGGAGGACTAAATTCAATATTACCATCTTCATCTTTCTGATTATCAATAGAATTCATAGCTAAAACAGGAGCATAAAACACCTCCATATCACGATATGAACTATGAAAAGCTAGAGCATAAAAAGTTTTTTCTTTATTTTGTTCAAAAACTTCTAAGACTTGTAGATATGCTTCCTCTAGAAAAGATTTTTCTATGCTTTTCCAATCTAAAATTGTTTTTATATTTTTCATTCTGTCATCTCCGTAAATAAAAATCCTAATTTATAAGACAATTGACTCCAACTCATTTCATATATTTCTAAAAAATAAAAATATCCTTCTAATCATTTCGCCACGCTTTTTCCCACGATTCATAATTTCTAAAAGATAAACCATCAGATATAGAGAAGATATAACCTTTTTTAACAACTTCATAGTTACAACGGTTTCCACTGTACCTAAAGTTAAAATTAGCCTTGCCCCCAAAAGCCATAAGTGTCTTAGGGTACTGTTTATTTTTTGCATAATAATAGTCTAAATCAGCAATAAATTTTTCACAATATTCTTCTTGATCTCTGACTCCATTACCTGTTATGTAAATCATCAACATAAGTAAAGCTACAAATAATAAAATAAGAATAGCTATTAATTTAAATAGTTTTTTCATAATTTTCAAAAATAAAATGTACAAGAATTACCATTTTCTACCTCTCATTATTTTATAATGCTCCCTTTTTTTCATACCAGTGAACAAGACTTTCTTATTTCACCTCACTACGACACCTTTGGTAACTTATCATCTCCTTTAGAGTTAGGATTGTTAACAGCTTGAAAATAAACCTCATTAGGAGTTTGATACTCAATAGCTGAGTGTAATCTTTTTTGATTGTAATTTTCCATATATTTTCCAATGGCTTTTTTCAGAACTTTCATATTTTTGTACTCATTTAAAACTTTTAAACAACTCTCCCACTCTTGTTGAGTAAAGTTATATTCTTTTTTATTCATCCTTTTTTTCTCACTCAAATAAAGAACAA
>DQSS01000174.1 GCA_015663165.1 Arcobacter sp.
GAAGAAAGAAGACCATCCATTGTAATTTCATTGGGATTCCCAGAGAATATTACCAACGCTTTACTTGCGCTTTTGATATCTGCTTGAACACTTAGATTTCTCATAGCATCTTTTACTAGTTCAATCATCCTTCTTGTCCTTACTGCCTTTAACTCACTCCTTTCTAACATAATTCTTATCCACCATGGTAAAATTTTTCTTTTTGCAAACCCAAATATAGAAAAACCTTCACCTAGCAAAGTATTAAAGATATCCGATGTATCTACAACCACTTCTCCTATCATTTTTCTTTTAAGATCAATTTCACCTATCCTCCCAAGAATGTTCATTGCCTCTACTAGATAGTTAGACGTAATTTTACTCCTTTCAATAAACATTAGAACATCAATGACCTTCTTAAGCATATTTACTCGTCTTTTAAATTCATCAACGTTAATGTCATTTAATGGAGGAATAATTATCAATCCGATTATAGGATCATCTAAATAAGTTGCTAAATTCTTTCCTATTTCCACAGTAGTTAAAACATTTTCCTCTCCATCAATGGATGTGATTAATAATGAGCCTTCATAGATTTCATATCTACTTAGAATTTCATTCAATACGCTTGTTGTATCTACTCTTTCATTAGCCATTAGATAAAATTTATTTTTATCACTTAGTTTTATGGACTTAAGGTGTTCTATATTATGGACTATAGCATAACACTTAAACAGCTGAATATTATTGACTTTACCTCCCTTCTTTGCTAGTAAACTCGACACTTCTGCTCCATTTTTCCCAATTCCAATTGTAAGTAATCTCATTTTGCAATCATTTTTAATTATTTTAACTTATTAAAAATATTTTTCTTTAATTTTCTTTATCTCTAATTAGTAAAAATTTGGATATATTACTATATATATTCTATAAATTAAATTTAACAATTTAACTTTTTATAAAAAATTAATTTAATTATTAATCAATTATTTAAAAGCTTTATGAAACAGTTAATTATTTGGTAAAAGATCTCATAACTCTTACACTTATAAAGGTACACTGAGGTAAACATAAGTCTACATAGGAATACATCTGCTGAACACAAATTTATAAATTTTTAAAACTATTTTATTTTTGTTATATATATAATTATTTTTATATATAAATAATAGTTGATAAATGTAGTGTTGTTGTACAAGCACATATTTTAATAATTTATAATTATAAAAAGTATTAAAATTTTATATAATTGATTTAAAGAAATAAGCTAAGAAGAGAGAAATAATAATTTGGCAAGCAATTATAAGCATAAATAAGAATAGCGCTTTTTCACCAAAGTTTTTAAAAGCAAGTTCAGCAAGCTTGAAAAACTTATCACCCATAACTTTTACTTCAACGTAATTCTTATTATAACTGATTTCACACTCTTCAAATTTCAGATCTTTGAATACATCTTCTAAGAATTTAAAAATAGCTTTTCTATCATCTTCGTTTGCTCCAACAGGCTTGTAACCAACCTTTGGTATAACTCCTGTTTTGAAATGATTATCTGTCGAGATTACTATTATATCTACACCTATTCTTCTTCCAAACTTTTCAATCTCAATCCTGAGATCGTTACTAACATTATTACCATCTAGCATCAATATTGCATAGTTTTTATTATCGTAATTTAAGACTAATATAGCCACATAATCACAATTTGATGTATTTACTTTTCTTCTTGCAAAATAGTACTTCAATCTGGTTTTCTCTGTTGTAATATCAAAAGCTTTTCTTATAAGTTCTTTAATTTCCTCTACATCTTCTGTATTCACCTTGAAATCTTTTTTATAGAAGCTATGAGCTTCAACAAGCATAACTTCTCCATATTTTTCTGCAAATTCATTTAACTCGTACGGTAAATCTTCACATCCTACCTTTCCAATTACAATTATCATCTTCAGTTTATCGAATGGAAAAACTTTTAATTTAAACTTATTACCCTCGATTTCATAGGGCATGTGGGCTACTAATTTTGTCCTATCACATTTTATTGATGTAACGATTTTTTCAACTTCATTTCCATCGATAGGATTTAAATCATGATTAATAGCCGTATGAAGGAACATAGAATTATCTATACGATCAAGTATTTGTCCAACAAGCTTGGCACCACCTATATTTCTCATTGGACCTGGATGAAATGATACCGATATTAATTTAGCTTTTCCTATTGAGAGACATTTTACCCATCCTCTTCTTTTAACTCCAACTTTTCTAAGCTCCTTTTCAAAGTATTCGGGTTCATTTGATAGCCATGTGAGGATAAAAGCCTTCAAAAATCTACGAACATTAAAATATTCAAAGTTTTTATCTAAATATTTTATATAAATATTACCAATTATAATACCACACACTGATACAATGAAAGAAATTAAGCTATGAAGTGAAAAAAATAAAGATAAGACAAATACTGCAAGTGTAGTTGTTATTTGGGAAGATTCTGAGGTAAAGTAGAGGGTAATAGTTAATAGCGCCGTCATGGAAGCTGGAGTTATGTATGTTAACTCTTTATCCAGTTGTACTACGACAATATCAAGTAGCTCGACAAAAGTTAGAATTAACGCTATAAAAAATAATGTTCTTCTTATATCAAAAAACAATTTTAAATATCTTTTAGATAAAAAAGTAAATATAAGTAAAGTTAAAGATAAGAAAATGTATTTGAATAAAAATCCATTTAAAGCAGATATAATTAAGATTAAATGAATTACCAAAAGTGAGACATATTCGCTAGGAGTACGAAATATTCTTGAATAAAATTTTTCAACCAACTTAGTATCCATTTCTTTATTTATTTTTTATTATTTTATTAATAAATTTTTCTTTTAAGAGGAAGTGTCCAAAAATTCAACATTCTCGGCATTGATAAAAATTATAATCAACTAATTTCAGAAAATACCGGTTTAAACTTGTCTCCAGC
>DQSS01000207.1 GCA_015663165.1 Arcobacter sp.
AAGGAAATATCGATCCATTTACTTATGAAGTTATTGGTGAGAAAAATATTTATGTAACTGGTGATGCTAGACCTATGGGTTACTCAAAATCAGGAAACACTGCGAATTCAGAAGGTCACTATGTTGCGAAATTAATAGCTTCTAGAATCAATGGTAAGGGTGATATTAAATGGAAATCTCCATTAACTGTATGTTACTCTGCAGTATCACTTCAACCTGAACATGCTATCTCTGTAAAAGCTGAGTATAAGTATGAAGGTAGAAAACTTGCTGGTTTCACAAATGTTGATATGAGCAACGAATGGCGTGGAAAAGTTGGTCTTAACAATGGTAAAGCTCTTCAAGAATGGGCTAAAGGTATGTATAGAGATATGTTTAACTAGTCTTAAACATACCATCTTTTGTAGCTTCGGCTACAAAAGCTATATATTTAGATTTTTCATATAATTTATTTGATAAAATGAAGTTATATGAAAAATTTATTAAAATTAAGGAGACTAGATGCAAAGACGAGATTTTTTAAAATTAGTTGGAGGGACTAGCCTTGTTGCTATCGCCCCATCACTTATAGAGGGTGAATTAAGAGCTGATGATGGCACATTATTTCGAGCATACAAAAAAGTACAACTACTAGATGCCGAAGGGAATCCTCTTTTAGCCTCTAAACTTATACTTGAAGAAAACTATGTATTTAATTACCCACATGTTGGAACATCTTGCCTACTAATAGCACTTCCAACACCAACGACTAAAAATGTAAAACTAAAGAGTGAACTTGATGAAGAGTACATTTGGAAAAGTGGAGTTGGCAAAAATTCTAATATTGTTGCATATAGTGCGATTTGTCCTCATCAACTTACTCATGTAAATAAAGAAGATACTTTTATGTCTTATGTGCCTACTGGTGGTAAAACTATGGCTTGTAAAAAAGATAGTGTAATAGTATGTGGTTCTCACTTATCAGCCTATGAGCCTACTAAAGGTTGTGAGGTACTTTCAGGACCAGCCCCACAACCTCTTGCGTCCATAGTACTAGAGCATCATGATGATGATACACTATGGGCTGTAGCTGTTCTTGGTCCAGATAAGTTCCACGATTTTTTCAAATCCTTTAAACCTGAACTGAAAGAGCAATATGGCGGAAAAAGAAAAGCAAAAAAACTAGTAGCTGGTTCAGCCCAAGTTGTAAAATTAAGTAATTTTACAAAAAATATTATTCAATACTAAGGGTATTTAAAAATCCGGGGACAGGATATTAATTAATTAGCAAATTGCAATATATTTACTAAAAGGGATTTTATTTTTGCAAAGTAGGGTCAGGTGAACGCAATCGAAAGTAAAATTTAGCTATACTTGAAAAAGATGTCCTCTTACTTTTTGTTCAAAGTTTATTTTTTTTGTATAAAGTCTATGCGTTTCACCAATGGCTAATGTTCAGATATTAAAAATAATACAAAAATAAAATCCCTTTTAGTAAATATATTGCAATTTGCTAATTAATTAAGATTGTAGGTTATCATTTTTAGCTCCCATTTTCTTTTTTATATTTTTTTAAATCTTCTTTTAGCTTATTCGTTTTATCTAAATCTATTTGAAGATTATCAAAAACTATTTTTTGAGTTTTTTTATCTACTTCATTTATAATAGGAACTCTATTTTTAAAGTCATCTATACTTTTAAATGGATTATATTTATCTTCATCTCTTGCCATTAAGATTTTATCTATCAGCATATCTCCAATATTTAAGCTTTCAAGTCCTAGAAATAATTGTATTTTTCTTTTTTTAAGCCAAGCGTTTTTTTTATTCTTGTCTATAGTTTTTATAAATATAGCTTGTTTTTGTGAAGTATTTATATTAGCTTGAATAACATCTAATCCTAAATCTTGTGCATTTTCTTTTTTTAAAATAACTTTTTTATCGATACCTAAATCTATAAATTTTATTTTAAGATTATCATTAAATTTTATGCTTCTTTTTCTTACTTTTTTTATCTGTTTTGAATATTTTGCTTGTGTAAAAGATATTAATTCATAATGTCCTGATGAACTAGTTACTATATTGATAGTTGGTTTTTTTTCAAACGGAGTGAAGTTTATAAAATCTCTTCTACTTTTTAACTTGTAATTATCAACTATACCCAACAAATAAGATAGTAAACTATTCTCAATACTACCAAAACATGTTACAAATATATTTGATTGTCTTGCATAATTAATTATGTCTGATAACATCAAGATATAGCCATCAAATTTTATAGTTTTTAAAATATCAATTTCATCATTTAAGATATGCTCATATTTTTGAAACTTTCTTTTATCATCTAATTTTTTATGATATATTGAACTTACATCTGGCAATAAATCAATTTTATCTTTTAGTCCTTGTAGAGCTAATCTTGATAATTGTTTTTTTTGTTTTGAATTGTAGTTAAATTTAGTTTTCATAATATTATTTAGAATAGATTTGTTTGCTAAAGATTTCTTGAAATTCATCTAATGAATAGATACAGTCAGTATATAATCCATAACCCATAAAGTTAGCTACACTAAATTTTAAATTTGCATGTTTCATATCAGGTAAATTCTTTAATACATTTGATAATTTTATTGACCTTGGATTATGAGCAGCTAATAGTAATACAAAATCAGGTTTATTAATATCTAAATCAATTACCTCATTTTTATTATGTTGCATACCTCTAAATAACCCTAAATCTCTTTTTTGTTTTAATATGGATAAAGTCTCTTTTTTAAGTATTTCTAAATTATTATTTTCAGGATTTGTGAACTTTTCAACATCTATTATATGTTGTTTTATATCGGCATATTTTTTATTACCATCTTTGCCTTCAATAGCATCATCCCCAAATTTCATTTCAATCAATAATAATTTTGGTTTATATTTGCCTTGTAAAGAAGCTTGATTTCTGTCCCATTCTATTCCAATCATGTCAAATCTACCATTATCATTTGCATATTCTATATCGATTATAAAGATTTCACTTCCATTTGAAATAGATTTGTTTAATTCATTACACTCTTTAACTACAAGTTGTTGATATTCCCGTTCCAAATTAGACTTTTTAGTAGTTCTATATATATCAATATTTTGTTTTAAATATGGTAATATTTCAATCCATTGCTTTAAAATATCACCATCTATAATTGGATTAGGAAGTTCTTCTATCTTATAAATTAAATAGTTTGTATCAAAAGTGAATTTATATGTATCATTTGATGGCTCAATTTTCAGTAAATTACCACCTCTATAATAAATATTTACATAATTATCTCTAATCATAAATTCTAAGCTATCATCATTTAAGATAAACTGCATTAAAGGTTTTAAGATACCCGTATGACTTTTTAAATCGTCAATAAATTTTTCACTTAATTGTCTCATTTAGATTCTCCTGCCTTTTTAACAATCTCACCAGTATTAGTAACAACCTGATTACATCTATCATCATAAAGTATTATGATACCAAAATCTTCTTCATCTGCATAAAAATCATCTTTAAACAGTTTATTCAATTCATTAACTTGATGAATTGATAATGTATCATTTATATCAAAACTCTCTCCATCTTCTAATATCATCACATTCTCAAAATGCTCTTCAAATTTATCTTTAAATTCTGTATGAATTGGAATAAGTTTTTTAGGTTTTAAAGATGAAGCAAATTTTTGTAAAGCAGGTAAATCAGCATGACCACTTGTGTGAGCATATACCCAGTTACTTTTCTTTTCTAATTCTTTAAATAGCTTTACGTCCTTTGTTATGTTAAATTCTTCTTTTAAATATCCTAACCATTGAGAATAAATTATATTTGATGTATCAACTCCAATATATTTTAACACCTTATCTATATGCCAAACTGATATTTTTAAAAAATAATTTTGCGGATTAGCTTTTATATCATCTATCTCAACAACATTATCAAAAATCTTTGAGGTAAAGCCTTTAAAATATTCTTTGTTTTCTTGTAACTTTTGATAATAGCTACCACCAAACTTTTTGATAACTTTTACATCACCCCAATCAATATTTGGAATACTTGAACTAACTATTTTCATTTTTTCAAGTATCCAAGCTGTGTACATATCCACAACAAATATTTTATTAGCTTTTTTACAAGCACGATATGCAGAAACTAATCTATCAATATTTTGTGACGAGCCTATCATAAATGATATTTGATTGTTTTCTTTTATAGTTTCATATATTTTATCTTCAACACTTTGTTCATCTGGAAAGTCTTTATTACTTCTCTGAAGCATTGTCCCTTCCATAAGTAAAATATCTACATTTTGTAAGTCTTTATCTTTTATCATTCTATCAAACAGTTTTGATTTTCTTCCATTTGCTCTAAAGTCACCACTATATAAAACTTTTTTACCATCTGCTTCAATCAAAAAAGCATAAGCATCGGTTGCACTATGGTCAACTAAATATGGAGTGATTTTAAAATCACCAATTTCAAAACTTTTCCAAGCTTTAAATATTTGAAAATTATTTTCTAATATTTTATTACCAGTAAATATTTTTGCAGCATTCATTAGTTCCACTGATAACTCTCCACAATAAATAGGAGTACTATTTTCAATATTTACTATCTCCCCGAAATGGTCTTGATGCGGGTGCGATATTAAAATAGCATCAATATTATCTGTAATTTTCACTTGTTTACTAGTGTCTTGCAATGGTGTACCATAATCAAGTAATATAGTTGTATTTTTTGTTTTTAACTCTATACAACTCCCACCAATTTCATTTGTACCTTTATATATTTTAATTTTCATTTTTAGCCTTATCATTGAGTTAGTTTATAATTTTAAACAGTAAAAGAATAAACTTCTATCTCTATATTCAGTTGAGAAGCCGATTTGTTAAGTAAAACACTATTTATTTTACAAATTTAGTACTATGTGTTTCGTTTAGTAACTATTTCTTTGTCTTTACAACCTGCATACAAC
>DQSS01000031.1 GCA_015663165.1 Arcobacter sp.
GAAGATAAATAATTGAAAATTCATTGTTATCTATTTTCTTTTGATTTTCTTTTAAGTACTTTATTTGACTTATGTTTGTATGTATCTCTCTTCTAAACATATTTTGGTGAACAACCATGTCTTTTTTTTCATCTAATGTTTTAGGGTTATCAAATTTTTGTTGTACACGATAACGTGCATTCCAAAGCTTGTCAAAAGGAGGAGACTCTGTAGGTACATTAATGGTACTGATGGTATGTTGATTTGATTTTTCCCACTTTTTTAGCTCTATGAGTAGCTGGGCTAAATAGTTTTGTACGGAAAAATAGGAGCCTTTTAGATTGGGATAATGATGGGTGTATATTTTTGAAAACCCTATATTCCCTTGTATCTTTTTGTTGTCCATATCACTTTTATTAAGGGGCATGAGGGTATTAAGCATATTTAGCATACTTAGGTAGTCATTGTTTTCTTTATCTTCTTCTTGAAGGAGATGGAGTAAAAAGTGTAAACGTAAGATACTATGGTCTTTTTTTTGAATGAAATACCATTCATTGGAGGTTAGTTTGAAACTTTTTTTCTCTTTTTTACCATGATGTATGATTTTTAAATAATCCTTGGCAAGTTTCTCTCCCAGTATATCGTGAAAAAGAGCATGAATGTAAGATACTCCATGAGCTTTATAGCTAATGACATCGCAAAAAACTACTTTTGAAAGCTCTTCAGCATAACTTTCGTAGGCTAAAATATCTTGAACTTTTTGGACAAAAACATTGTTGGTGTCTTCAAAAAAGTCCTTTAAAGCATCTTTTAGATTATTATAGGGTACTTTCATTTCAGGGGCTGGGTCTCTAAGCGAGATATAGGCTACTTCATGGGTAATGGAAGGGAGTAATATAGGAAGTTCATAGTACCAGTAGGGAAGGTCAATGTAGTCATTATAGGTATCTTCTTTGTAATTTTCACGTTGAAGTTCTCTGTTTACAAATACACGATATCGAAACCCCGTTCGGTAGTTCCAACCGAGCATGAGTTTGTTACTATGATTGGGAGAAAATGTTTTGAGCATTTCACGGTAGTAGTTCCCAAGATACATCATAATACCATTGTTAGAGTAGCGTCGTCCAAAAACAGGATAGGGAAGATATTGGTTAAGTGTTTCTCCAAAAAGTTGTTGCATTTTATTGTAAAGAGCTTGGATGACACGAAGCATGTCTTCTATTTGGGTACGAATATAATCATATTGAATAATAAAAAGCATTGACTCTGTGTTCTTCAATCCATTACTAATACCCTGTAGTTGGAGAATTTCTCTTTCCAAGTCTCTGATATCATTTTTAAGATAGGCAATATTTTTTTTGATGGGTTTATTTTGATTGTTAGTATTGTCACATTTATCATCATTATTTGGGTATCCATTAAAGAAGTCTAGAATGGTTTTCATATGCTCTAGCTCTTTTAAAATAATGACCATTTTTTCAACTTGAAGTAGACGTAAACTTTTTTTAATGGAATTGGGGTGCTTGTTTATCATGCTTTATATTCTCCTTTTTATCATGTATGTGCGTTTTAGTATCATTATTATCTGGTGAATTGAGTAGGTCTCCTGTGGAAGTTTCAATAAATAAAATCATAAAGAATGAAATATAGACCATAATAATAAGATTTCGTCCCTCTTCATCAGCTTCTTTGTTAGAAATAAAGTTCTGAAAATCTTGACTTTCATTTACACAAAAATGGTTGTCATGATGTTTGTCATGAATATAGACCAAAAAGTTTTTGTCAAGAAAGAGTTTAAGTTGTTGTCGATGGTTGTGTTTATCGAAATAAACTTTGTTGAGTTCTTTCAAAATGCTAGAGCTATAAAATTCAGAATTTAAAAAACTGTTAATGTGGTAGGACATGGTAAAGTAAAGAATGGTTAATGAAATAGCAATAACACCCATGCTTTGTATACCTAAAATATCTCCATGAGAACTCTCTTGAACATTGTGCATAAAGTCCAGTAGGTAAAAAAAGTAAAGTATACTACCAATGGAAATTAAAATGGAAAAAGATGAACGTAATCGAAATTTATAGTTTTTTTGTGCGTACCAAAACTTAATAAGACGTAGATACATATTTTGAATTTTTAAATAATCTTGCTTTTCAATTTTTGAATGAGGTACTTCTGTTTGTTGGATAATATCAATGTAGATTTCATCTTTTTCATGGTGTTCTGTCAGTTGTTTCGTCGAAGAAAAGAGGTTTGTGTCTTGAAGTGTTGCTGTATGCATGTTTAAAAAGAACTTATAGGGTATATCGATGCCAAATCGGCTCAAAATATAGTTAAAGAAAAAAGGTAAAAATATCCAAATAATACTTAGATGAAAAGATGCTTTTAGGAGTGTGTACCTTTGTAAAGGACTAATATCATCATAGTTACAAATAAGTAACATGTATGCTATCAATGTAAAGATGAGAATAGAAAGGAAGAAGTAGAATAGGTTCTTTCTAATAAATTTAAGTTCATTTTTTACTTTTAAAGGTCTATGTCCTGTACGACGAATACTAAATAAGAACATGAAAGTAAACATAAATAATGTAACGTTTATTTTGGAAGAGAACATTTCGGAATTAAATACATAGAATATAAGGTTGAATATAACTAAAAGTCCAAGGGCATAGCCAACATATTTAATGGGGGTAAGTAAAGGATTTAAAACTTTTTCAGGTATTATTTTTAGTTTTAATGGTGTAAAAAAATGATTACTCATACTATTATCTTGGCATTCTAAAGGTATTGGTTTCAATGGCATTGAGTTCTCGTGATTCACCACCATCAAGTTCATCTTGAAGTAAAATAGACACGGGTTTTCTAAAACCTCTAAGTTGACCATAGAATTTCATTTGATTTTTATAGAAGAGATTTCCCTTTTTTTTCAGTGCTTTTAACTCTTCGTCAAGTAGTAAAATATCTTCATTATTTTTATTCATTATACTTTCCTATTCATTTTCTTTATACATTATAAAGAAATATAGTTAATGGACAGTAAATAGATTTATTTTATAAAAATAGTCAAATAATAAAAATTATCCTTTAAGTTTAAAAGATGTATACTTTCAAAACGACAAAAACCATCGTTTAAAAAAATTAAGGATTATAAAATGAAACAATATGAAAGTTATAAATGTAATATTTGTGGTGCAGAAGTAGAAGTAAGTACCTATCTTAAATTAAATTCAAAACAAGATAAAATATGCCTATGAAAAAAGTAGAGCATATAACAGAATTAGAAGA
>DQSS01000380.1 GCA_015663165.1 Arcobacter sp.
AATACACCAAGTGCTTATCTAGTTCCAAGTGCTTATTATGAAAGAATTATGGATATTGTTGAAGATTACTATCTTGCCAAAGAGGTTGAGGAGCGCCTTAATTACAAAGAAATTGCTTATGAAGTTAAAGAGCAGGAGATTGTTGTTTTAGTATTAAAATTTGGCAAAAGGGATACATTTTATGAAAATTTACAGAAATGAAAAAGTTACTAAAAGATATATTTGGTTTTGATAGTTTCAGACCGATTCAAAAAGAGGCAATTGATAGAATTTTAAAAAGAGAAGATGTGTTGGTAGTCCTGCCGACAGGTGGTGGGAAATCTTTGATCTATCAATTGCCAAGCCTTATGATGGATGGTACAACCGTCGTAATCTCTCCGCTTATTGCACTAATGCAAGATCAAGTTACTTCACTTAGATTAAATGGCATAAATGCTCAGATGTTAAGCTCTTCGCAAACAAATGAACAAAACAGTTTAGTTTTAAACTCTCTTTTAATTGGAGAGTTGAAATTTTTATATGTCGCTCCTGAGAGATTTAATGATTTTTTTATAGCAACTTTACAAAGAGTTAAAATAAACTTCATTGTCATAGATGAAGCTCACTGCGTCAGTGAGTGGGGGCATGAGTTTAGAGATGACTACAGAAGATTAAAATATTTAAAAGAGTGGTTTAGCGGTGTAAACATTGCCGCTTTTACCGCAACTGCTACAAAAGAGACTGAATACGACATTTTAGAGACTTTGAAAATTGACAAAACAGCATTGCTTAGAGTTCCTACAAAAAGAGAGAATCTAATAATTAGATGTCAAAAAAGAGTAGGTGATGGAAAAGATCAGATAGTTTCATTTTTAAATATTCACAAAGATGAGTGTGGTATCATCTACTGTTTTACGCGAAAAGAGACAGAAAAGTTATCTAAATATCTAAATAGTAAAGGTTTTAATAGTGCATCTTATCATGCTGGGCTTACACCGGATGTAAGAGATGAGATTTTTGATGATTTTAAAAATGAAAGAGTAAAGATCATAGTTGCTACCATAGCATTTGGAATGGGTATAGATAAAAGCAACATAAGATTTGTTTTACATACAAGCTTACCAAAAACGATAGAGAGTTATTTTCAAGAGATTGGAAGGGCGGGTAGAGATGGTTTAAAGAGTGATACTTTGCTTCTTTACTCAAAGTCAGATGAGATAAGTAAACGAACACTCATAGATGATTTGCCTGAAACTAAGTATAAAGAGAATATGTATAAAAAGCTTGAATCTATGTATAGGTTTGCAGTCTCTTCAAAGTGTAGGCATAAGATGATAGCTGAATATTTTGGAGATGAAGTAGAGACTTGTGAAAGCAGATGCGATAACTGCATAGATGAAGATAGAGAGTTAATCGACATAACTATAGAGTCGCAAAAATTTTTATCTGCAATATTAAGAGCTGGTGAAAAGTTTGGTTTTACCTATATTGTAGATGTTTTGAGAGGATCAAATAGAAAAAAGATTTTAGAGCTTGGCCATAATGAACTATCGGTTTTCGCAATTGGTGCAGATCTGTCAAAGAAGCAGTGGGGTGTTGTTTTCGATAAGCTTTTAGACATAGAGGCAATAGTTCAAGATGAGTTCAAAGTATTGAAAATTACAAATATTGGCAAACAGATCTTAAAAAAAGAGTTAAGCGTAACAATAGCAAAAGATGATTTTGAAGAGAGAAAGAGTTTTGAAAAGTATGATAACAGCGAAGTAAAAGATGAGAATTTTGAAAAATTCAGAGAGCTTAGAAATCATTTAGCAAAAGAAGAGGGTATTCCTGCTTACATAATTTTTAGTGATAAAACCCTACTTGAGATATCAAAAAAATTACCGCAAACAGAAGATGAGTTTTTAAAGATTTCAGGTGTTGGAGCTGTAAAACTTGAAAGGTACGGTAAAGAGTTTTTAGAGCTCTCCAAAGAGATTAAAAAGAGTCAACCAAAAGAGTTAAGTGCTACTTATATGCAGACTTTAAAGCTTATAGATGAAAAAAGAGGTGTTGAAGATATTGCCGTCATAAGGGAGTTAAGAGTTCAAACTATTTTAGGTCATGTTAATAAACTGTTTGAAAACGGTTACATAGATGAAGCAAAAAAAGAGGAGTTGCTTGAGCCTTTGAGAAAAAGTTTTCCAAAAGATTTTAAAGATTGGATTGAAAAGAGAATGGAAAAGAACAGTTTAGATGAGATTATTGAAAATATTCATTTTTATAGATGGCTTTATGGTTGATCTTTAGTCATAATAATCAACAGCAATATTAAATTCAAGTTCAGCTTCTGGATGAAATGAAAATGTCATTTATGAGTTTAATCTTTGAGATATTTTTCTAAAAACTTCATCTCCATCAATCAAAGTAACATTACCTGATTGAATCTCATTTTTCTATGATTTACTTCTTGTATCCATAAATCATCTATGGATTTATTTGTAGGGTTAAGACTATTTAATAGGTTATCAATAATTTTAGTTTTTAAATCTATAGGTAAAGTATCTATTTCATCAAAAAGTTGCTGTTGTTTTAAGCTACCATTTTGTTCTCCAAATTTTAGATTTATGTCCTATTTTACCAAAATTTTTTTGGTTCTCTTATTTCACCTTTTTTAAGTCTCCCTCTCTTTTTTGGTTTAGATTGAACTTCTTTTTAAACTTTTACAGGTTTCTCTCTCAATGGTATTTTTGTAGAATCTATAGCATTATAAAAAAATATTTTCTCGATAAAATTCTCAAAGTTCTATCGATATGCAGTCTATCTATCAATTCTCTTGTTGTTTGAATATTATAAACACTCTTTGCTATAAATGCTCTTGCAATCTGTTCTCTATCTTTAGGAGTAAACTCATCTATCTTCAAACTCTCTTTTAGCTCTGGAAATAATGTATTCTCAAGATTTGTAATTTTAAGCCACATCTTTGATAATGTTGATATAATTTTGGACATAAGCTGAATCTCTAGATGGAAGAGATAAGGAAGTTGCTAAAACAATAGGGGGAGTTGTTATTGATGCTTATTTTCTAATATTGATAGCAATTTTAAGATAATGGAAAAGTTTATAAAACAATTGCCATAGGAAAATTAGATGACTAATTTTAATATAAAAAATATAAAAATACAAAATTATAAAAAATACTCAGATTTAGAATTAATTTTTTCAAATAGAGCAAATTTAATTATAGGAGAAAACGGAACAGGAAAAACTTCTATATTAGATGCTTTAGCTACTTTGCTTGGTGGTTATATTCAAGCATTTAAAAATATTGGTACTGGAGATAGGCACTCTATAGCTAAAAAAGATATTAAAATAGATATTCAAGATATAGATGATAATATTGTGGTAAAATATAAACTACCTGTGATAATTAGTGGTAATTTAGATGTGAATAAGAATGATATTTTTATAGAAAGAATGAGACGACAAGTTAAAAATGATACAAAAACACATCTTTTGAAAACTATTAATAAAAGTTTGATTGATTATATAACCGAAATAGAAAATAATTTGGATGATATTACTTTACCTATTATTTCATATCATGGAACTGGTAGATTATGGGAACAAGAATATAAAAAAACTTCAAAGATGGAGAAGCTTACAAGGTTTGATGGATATAAAGATTGTCTAAATGCTAAGTCAAATTATCGTAATTTTATAGCTTGGTTTGAGAAACAAGAAAGAAATGCTTTTAATTTAAGAAAAGAGATACCAATTTTAGAAGCTGTAAGAGAATGTGTAAAAAGTTTTATATCACAAGTATCTAAACAAGAAGTAGAATTATTTATATATAGAGAAGGGGATTTGGAGATAAAATTTAAAGATACAGAAAAAAGAGAAAGAATCTCAAGTTTAAGTGATGGATATAGAAACCTTATCGGGATAGTATCAGATATAGCATATAGAATGGCTATTTTAAATCCACACTTAGGTAAAGATGTAGTTTCAAAAACTCCTGGAGTAGTTTTGGTAGATGAGATAGATTTACACCTTCATCCAAAATGGCAAAGAGAAGTTGTATCTCTTTTTAAAAATACTTTCCCAAAAGTTCAGTTTATTTTTTCATCCCATTCTCCATTTGTAATACAATCAATGCAAAAAAATGAGATAATAAAACTTAGTGAAAATAATCAATTACTTGGAACAGACGCTACATTATTGAGCATAGAAGATATTAGTGAAAAGATACAAGATATAGAATTACCACAAATTAGTAAAAGAAAATCAGAAATGTTGAAAGTAGCGGATAAATATTTGGATTTGTTAGAGAAATTAGAAAATAAAAGTGATAATGAAGAGTTAGAAAATATAAAAAAAGAGTTAGATAAATTGATAGAACCATTTGAGGATAATATGGCATATGTGGCATTTTTGCGAAGAAAAAGATTATTAAGAGAGTGATAAATGAGACCTGTAAATAAAGGATTAGCACCTCAAACATATGCAAGCTATTTACAAGCAAAAGATGACTTACGAGATGCTATTGGGAGTTATTGCTCTTACTGTGAATTGAATATATCAAATGGAATGGATATAGAACATGTTTCACCAAAAAGTAAAAATCCTACTTTAGAGAATGACTGGGATAATCTTCTTGTAGCTTGTAAAATATGTAATAGAAATAAATCAAATAATAATGATAATCGTGATGGATATATTTTCCCAGATACTCATAATACAGCTTATGCTTTTAGATATACTAAAACAAAAGTATTGGTAAATAATGAGTTAAGTGAAGACGAAAAAGTTTTAGCTAAAAATACCATTGATTTAGTAAAATTAAATAGAGAAAAAGATTCTAAAAATAGAAAAGATGACAGATATGTTCAAAGGTTAATAGAGTGGGGTAAAGCAGAAGAGAGTTTAAAAGATTATTTAAAAAATCATTCTCAAGAGATGATAAATCAAATAGCAAGAAGCCATACACATTTTATATCTAGTTGGTTAGAAGTTTTTAAAGATTATCCAGAAGTCAAAAAAGCACTTTTAGAAAGTGTCGTTGGAACTGATTTTACATGTTATGATAATAGTTTTGATGCAGTGAAAAGTTTGAAAAAAATAAAAATATAGGGATAAAATAATGCACGAAATAGTTACAAGTGATTTGTTTTTGTTCTTAACAGGAATATGCAGTGTACTTGGACTTGGATTGTCTATTTTTGCTGTAAATAAAGTTATAGAGATAGATAACAGTATGAAGATAAACTCTCAAAATATTACAGCTACAAATAATTCTAAAGCAGCTGGTAGAGATGTTCGATAAAAATCAAAATTTAAATGCTACAAATAATTCAAAAGTAGCTGGTAGAGATTTGATTGATAATTCTACTAATTATTTTATAAAAACAACAAAACATGAATCTACTATTGCTAATGTTTTGACGGGATTTTTAGATATTATTACTGATGTAAAATATGAAAAACCAGATACAAATGAATATACAATAGAAGATAAGATAGATTATAACAAGTTAAAAAAATATAAAGATTTTTTTGATGATTATATGAAAAATTATAATTTAGTTAGACATAAAATTATGATAATACTAGAAGATGAGCCATCTTTTGAAAATAAATTGATTTTTCATATAAAAAACAAGTTTATACGTTGGTATGATACAAAAATAGATCCTGATGAGATTTTATCGAATATAATCGATGATTTAGAGCAAGAGTTAAAAGAGTATTCAAATTTGAGTTTAGAAGATGTCAGTGGTGTACAATATGTAGTTTTTTATGTATTTGCAAGGTGCAAAATATTTGAAAAACCAAAGAAGGATATATAAACTTGATAGTTACAGAGAGATATCCTCAAAAAAGTTTATATTACTTAGGTGGGGAGTTGATAGAGTTTTTGAATAAAAATAATATCAAGTATTCGCTTTTTGAGCTATATGAGCATTTTAAAAAATACCAAAAGATTGAATTAAAAAAATTTATTTTGTTATTAGATTGGCTATATTTAATAGATATGATAAAAATTACAGATGATGGGTGTATAGTAAAATGTTCTTAAAAAGATTAGAAATAGTAGATAATACATTGCAAAAAAGAAGAGTAGTAGATTTTAATGAAAGTGGTTTAAACTTAATTGTTGGAATAGGTGATCAAAATAAGACTACAAATGACATAGGAAAAACTACTCTTATTAGAGTTCTTGATTTTTGTTTTGATGGGAAGATAGAACAATTATATACAGATAAAGAGTTTAAAGAATCTATAAATGAAGATATATACGATTTTTTAAAGACTAAACAACCTGTTTTTAAACTTTTTTTAGAAGATAGAAGTACAGGTTTTAACTATGAAATAAAAAGAGTTGTTACATATAAAAAAGATAGATTAAAAGTAGAAAATCAAATATTATTTAATGGTCAAAAAAGAGAAGGTGATTTTAATGCAGAGTTAAAAAAGATACTGTTTAATAATATTAGTAAAAAGCCATCTCTTAGGCAACTCATACCAAAATTTATACGAAAAGATGAAAATCAGATCAATAATGTCTTAAAATACCTTCATCCTGCAACATCAAATAGTGAGTATGAAAAGATACATCTGTTTTTGTTTGGATTTAAAGCAAAAAAGCTTTTGCAAGAAAAAAGTGAGTTAGAAAGAGAGTTAAAAAGAAACAAAAAAGATAAATCTATTTTGGGAAAAAGATTTAATATAATTGACTTAAAACAAATATTAGAAATTATTAATAAAGATTTAGAAGAATTGTATAAACAAAGAGATGAATTTCAATTGGATGAAAAGTATGAGTTAGAAGAGGAGCAGTTGAAAAATATTCAGTTAAAATTGATAGAGATAGAAAAAATTATAACCAATTTAAATTTACAAAAAAGTTTAACAAAAAAACAATTAGAAGAGTTGGAAAAAGATAGGTTTTTACAAGATACTCAATTGATAAAATTACTTTATGATGAGGCTAAGTTCTATATAGATAAACTTCATAAAAGTTTTGATGAAGTTGTAACATTTCATAATAAGATGATTGAAAATGAAAAGATATATATGAAAAATAGACTAGGTAATATTGAGGAAAATTTATTAGATCTTACAAAACAAAGAGGTGGATTACAAAAAGAGTATTCAAATCTAATGAAAAAACTCTCAAAAACAGGCTCATTAGCTGAATTTACTAAACTTAATGAACAAATAGAAAAATTAGCAGAGCAAAAAGGTCAAAATGAGAAATTGCTAGAAGAGTTAGAAAAAATTGAAATAAACATAAAACATACAGAAGAAAGATTATCAAAAATAAGAGATGAAATCAATACAAATTTAGAAGATTTTAATAATAAATTATCTTTATTTAATAAATATTTTAGTAAGTATTCTAAAATATTATATGATGTAGAGTTTTTTATCTCTTATGATTTAGAAGAAGATCCAATAAAATTTTATATCAAAAATGCTGGAGGAAATGAAGGAAGTGGTAAAAAACAAGCTATAATAACAGCTTTTGATTTGGCATATATCGATTTTATCAATGAACTGCATATAAATTTCCCACATTTTGTAGCTCATGATAAGGTGGAATTGATAGATATAAACAAATTAGAAAAGTTATTTGAAATTGCAAATAATATTTCAGGTCAGTTTATAGTGCCTATAATATATGATAAGATAGGATCTATTTATGACAAATATAAGGGCAATGTTATACTAGAGTTATCTGAAGAAAATAAGTTTTTTGGGGTTTAAATTTTGAGTATGCGAAATTTTCAATAAAAGACAATATTTACCCCAAAAGCCAAGACAAAATTTGAAATTTTTTAATGAATTTAGCTTAAATTGTAGGTGATTTTTGCTAATTTGCAAGTGGCTCTAATTATTTCATAATGCAAATAAAGATAAAAAGAACTTGTAAGTATAATGATGATTTTGCTATTGATTTATTTGAACAGAAATATTGTGTTAAGGTTTATATAAAATTTTGCCGGATTGGGCTAACGCTCATATGTTAAATACAAACTTACTGTGATTTTTTTAGAATTTTTAGGTTATAATATCCGCGTTTAATTTTATATTAGGAGTTGGGTTATGAATGAAGAAGTACAAGGGAATATTGAAAAT
>DQSS01000020.1 GCA_015663165.1 Arcobacter sp.
ATACTATATATACCAACATTTGATTTTAATTCATTTGATAATATCATAAAAGATATATCTAGTAAAAGTAAAATCTATGAATTTAATGAGGGATTAGGATATGTTAATTTTGAAACAAAAAATCAAGAAACAGCATACAATCTTGAAGAATTTTTAAACCTATTTTTATCAGAACAAACTCAACCAATCTATTTAGTTTTAAAAGATGTTCATAATTTGATAGACAATCATAAGATAATATCTCTTTTAAAATCAATAGCATTAAAAACTATATATGAAGATGATTATTATGTAACTATCTTTATCGTTTCTACTAAATTAAATATACCAACAGAACTAGAAAAACTTATAACAATTTATGATACACCATTACCAAATAGAACAAAAATTATAGGTACTATAAATGATTTTTCACAAAGTATGGATATCGCTATAAATACACATCTTATAAATGAATTGGCATTGTCTTTGAAAGGTTTTAGTGAGTTTGAGATAATTCAGATTTTAAATCTTGCATATCAAAAAAGTGGAAGTATTGAAAAAAAAGATACTCAGCTGATATTGGAAGAGAAAGAGCAAATTATCAAAAAATCAGGAATGATAGAGATACTTAATTTTAAAGAGGGTATTGATGATATTGGAGGACTTGATAATTTAAAAGATTGGTTAGGTAATAAATCTAAAATCTTTAATAATCTTGAAAGTGCCTTAGAATTTGGAGTAGAAACACCAAGTGGAATGTTAATAGTTGGTATGCCTGGATGCGGGAAAAGTTTAACAGCAAAAGCAACTGCTAGACTTTTTAATGTACCTCTTCTTAGACTTGATATAGGTAAACTTTTAGGTAAATATGTAGGTGAAAGTGAAGAAAATATGAGAAGAGCTATAGGCATGGCAGAAGCCGTTAGTCCTTGTGTTCTTTGGATAGATGAGATAGAAAAAGCATTTGCAGGTGCTGGAGATTCTGGAGGTAATGAAGTAACAACTAGACTTTTTGGATATTTTTTAACTTGGATGCAAGAGAAAAAAAGTTCTGTTTTTGTAGTAGCAACATCTAATGATATTTCAAACTTACCACCAGAGTTTTTAAGAAAAGGTAGATTTGATGAGATATTCTTTGTTGATTTTCCAAATGATGAAGAGAGAAAAAATATTATAGAGCTTCATTTAAAAAAACGGAAGAAATGGAATAAAAATATTGATACTATTAAATTACTAAAAGAAACTGTTGGATATAGTGGTGCAGATATAGAAGCCGTTATAAAAGATACTATTGAAAAGGCTTTTATAAATGGTTGGAAAGAGATAAGAACTAAAAATATTTTAAATGAATTGGCTGATACTAAACCGATGTCTGTGTCGTTGAAAGATAAAATAGAGAGTTTAAAAATAACTTTGGATAAGCTTGATGTTAAAAATGCGAGTAAAGAATGATTAATTCAGATATAGATAGTTTGATAGAAATAATGGATAATGATTTTGATTTAGTTAATAAAATATTGAATAATAAAAAATTGAACTTAAATGATGATTACGATAAAATTAACTATACCTATTATAGTATGTTTTGCACTCATTATGATTCTTTTTTGCTTTTAATTCAAAATAAACTTTTTAGTTCAGCTATTTTATTATTAAGAACAATGCTTGAGCTATATGTGAAAAGTTATTATCTTGAATTTATAGAGAAAGAAAAGAAAACAAGTATTTTAGATTTTTTAAATGGTGAAAAAGATTTTCCAAAATTTTTTAATATGGCAAAAAAGCTTGAAGAGCATGCAAATGTATCTGGAGCTAAATTTGATGGTGTTTTTAAACAATTTACAAAATCGGAACTAGCTAGTTATGAAAAGTTTTCATTATTTAGTCACGGTAAGGGTGAATATTTAAAAGCAACTTTTGAACATCAAAAAATAAGTTATACTTCTCAGCAAATTACTGATGTATTAAAAACAGCAAAAGGACTTTTTGAAACTTTATCAACTTTATTAATGTATGTTCAAGGTTTTAATGATGAAGTTAAGATATTAGTAAATACATATCAAGAGGAGCAATTATGATAACATACAATCCTAATTATTTAGAGAATACAAATATATTTACAGAAAATGAAATAAATTTTTTAGAAGAACTAAATCAAAAAGTTTCATTAAAAAAGTTTTTGAATAATAAAAGTTATATAGATAAATTTGGTTTAGATTTTATCCACACATCAGCACTTATTGAGGGAAATACTTATGATAAGCTTGATACACAGGCTTTACTAGAGTATGGAAGAACAGCAGGTGGTAAAAAATACAGTGATGCTAAAATGATTTTAAATCTTCGAGATGCTTATGAGATGTTTATAACTAAGGATTTAAAACCCTCAAAACAAACTTTAAAAGATTTGCATTATATTTTATCTGCTGAAATGGTGGCTGAAAATAAAAGAGTAGTACCAAGAGATAGTGAAGTTATGATTACAGGGTGTAACTATATACCCTTAGCTACTAAAGAAAAATTAGAAGATGAACTGAATTATCTATTTAAAATAAGTGATACAATTGAAAATCCATTTAACAAAGCTTTATATATTCATAATAATTTAGCATATCTTCAATATTTTACAGACTGTAACAAACGAACTGCTAGATTGATGTTAAATGTAGTATTAAAAGATACATTAAATATGATATATAT
>DQSS01000167.1 GCA_015663165.1 Arcobacter sp.
AAACTTGCTTCCGTTGCCCAGAATCCTTTTAGACAGAAGTTATCAGCTCCAAAATCATATTTTAGTTCTTTAATTCTATTTTCACAATCAGCTCTAGTATTGTATATATTGTATAATTGATCAACTGGTAAAGTTAAATTAGTTACATATGCACTATATCTATATGTTGCTTCATCAAATAATAATTTACCACCTGAATTTGGGTATTTTTCTATTTTTTTACGAACTATAATATATCTTCTCATCTCTCCATTATCTGGTTTAAATTTCATCTCACATACATCTAAACCATAAGATATACTTGTCCACTCTTTAACTGATCCAATTTGATACTTAATATTTTCATAAAACTTTACAGCAATGATATAGTTTAGTTTCTCTTTTTCAAACCATTTTAAAAACTCATTTGAATAAAATCCACTATCTGCTCGTACTAATCCAATCTCTTTATTTTTAAGTATAACTTTAAAGGTTTCATATAGAAAATCTTCCCAATTATTTAAGTCTGATGTATTACCAGAACGCATCCACGCATTTGCCACCATTCTTGTTTGGTCAATAAATGCAATTAATGGATGATGTGAGTTTCTTCCCATCTTCTTTGGGTTATATCCTTTTTTAGCACCTTCTTGATTTCCATATCGTGTAATGACTGATGAATCCAAATCAATAGTCAATGCCCCTATATCTATTTGCTCTAAAAATTTATATTGTAACTGTGGAAATATTTCATTATTTTTCATCATACTAAATTTATGAAAAAATCTACTATAAGTTGCTTGTGATGGTAATCTCTTTATATCAAATATCTCTTGCAATACAGTATCGTATCTTAACCAATCGGCATGAATATATCTACTTGCACCAGTGAAAATACTAAGCCAAAATCCTTGAATAATATCTATTGGATTTATCCCTGCATTTGATTGTGGTTGCGGTATATTTACAGATTCTAGATCTTTTATTATATCAGTTTTATCTATAAAATCTTTGAGTAATTTCATACCTCCAAATGGAGTAACTTTTTTATTGGAATATTGTATTTTTAACTCACCCATTTGGTGATCCTTTGTAAATATAGTTGAAGTTATATTTTATGGTAGTTTTGGTTAGGTTTTGATTTTGCTATTGCATAATTTGGGTTTAATTTAGAATTTAGCTTTATGAAGCACAACTTAAGCTATTTTATTCTTTAGTTTATTTTTGTTTCGCTATACTAGTCTTCTTCTGATAAAAGTTGATTATTCTTATCTAAAAGTTGTTCAATATCTTTTATATAGATGTTTTTTCGACTATTTTCAATAACTTTATTATTTTCTAACTCCTTTAGGTGTCTCTCTACAACATGACGCACCGTTCCTAAGAGCTTAGCAATCTCGGTTTTTGAGAGGTTTTGAAGTAATTGAAAATAATCATTCTTAGGATTTATGTTTTGAATAAGAAGCTTAGAAAGTCGCTCAGAGGTACTATAGAGTGCCAAATCACTAGACAGCTCCTCTTGACGACGTAATTGAGTCGCAACATAAGGGAAAAAGTGTTTGTTAAATGTTTCGTTGGTTTTTAACCACTCTCGTGCTTTTTCTATTGGAAGCTCTAGCAGTTCAACGCGTTCTAAAACTTCATAGAGGACATCGTGAGATTTGCCATCAAGCAGTGTCAATACATCAAACATGTCTCCTTTACGATAAATAGAGAGGGTAAGCTCTTTAGAATTCTCAATGTTTAACTGAAATGTTTTTATCTTTCCACTTAAGACGATGTAAAAGTTTTTATTAAGTTCATCCAACATAAAAGGAGTCTCTTTTTTCTTAAAAGAGACCACCTTTCCATATTGTAAATATTCATCTTCAAAATGCTCTTCAAGATTCTGAAAAATTTCTATATCATATTTTTTCATCTTACACTTCTTTCTAAAATTTAGAAAGAAGTGTAACATATTAAATATTATTTTTTCCTATTGTTATTTTAAGCACACCATCTTTATACTCAGTACGCATCTTTGCTTCATTAGCATTTTTAGGCAGTGTCATAGATCGAGAAAAAGAGCCTATAAATCGCTCTTGACGTATGATTTTGTCTCCACTTTTTTGCTCTTTTCTACTTTGACTTTGAGCAGAAATAGATAGTATTCCATTTTTCGCTGTGACTTCTAGTTTAGATTTGTCTATGTTCGGCATGTCTACTAAGACCTCATAATGATCACCTTTGTCTGTAACATCAGTTTTGAGGTTCATGCTAAAGCCATGATTTGAGATATTTGGCATACTTATAAAAGCACGTTTTTGCATATTTTCAAAAGCTCTGTTCATATCCTCTTGTATTTTTTGAAAATCTTTAAAGAAATGATCATCTTTAAAAAATGATTCAAAAGGATCTGCCTTTGTTAGGTTACTCTGTGCTTGTAGAGTAAGCATTGGCAAAGATGCCAATAGTGCTGTGCTTAGTAGTTTTTTATACATTTTTTCTCCTTATCCAATGCTAATAGATTTTGCTTTTCTCGCCTCTTCTTTTTCTAAAGTGACATAGAGTCGTCCATCTTCAAATTTTGCATTAATTTTCTCTCTATCAATATCTTTTGGCAAGATAAAACTTCGTGATATAAGACCAATACTACTCTCATAAAGATAGTAATCATGCTCATCTACCTCATGTTTTGCCTTTCTCATAGCATTAATAGTCAAGTAATCATCTTCTATTTTAAGTTCAATATCCTCCTTTTTAACACCTGCTAAGTCTATCTCAATATCATAAGTGTCACTGCTGTGTCTTGCAAAATTTGCCAAAGGCAAGTGTCGTGCAACATTACCCAAGGTCTCTTTTACAACTTCAACACCTTTTTCTACTTTCTCTTCTACTGTTTCGATTAACTCTTTTCCTTTTTCTGAAATACTCATCATTAGCTCCTTATTTAATCTCTATTTTTTTACTTGATGTGTCTATGTGAAGTTTAGGAATAACCACTTCTAAAAGACCGTTATCTGCTTCGGCATGAATCTTTCCTACATCTACCCTCTCTGGCAGTGTAAAGCTTCTTGAAAACTTACCATAATGGCTCTCTACTTTATGATAATCATCTTCTTTTGCTTCATTTCTTAATTTTCTTTCACCTGAGATGGTTAAGACATTTTCATCTACTTTTACATCTACTTCTTGTTTTTTAATTCCTGGAAGTTCTACTTCTATATGATAAGCCTCTTTTCCCTCTCTAGTATTGA
>DQSS01000172.1 GCA_015663165.1 Arcobacter sp.
GATTTATATCCTTATGATGGATTTTATAATGAGCTATTGAATGAAATAAAAATACAAAAACTTAATATGTATGCAAATGATTTTATAATGGTTGGCGTAATATATATGACTGAGATTGAAGGAAATAAGCTATTTTTTAATACAGAATCAGATTTAAAGAAAAATACTATTATTCAAAAGTTAATAGAAAATGATACTACATGTATAGAAAAATTTTCTACTGGAACATCGGTTAATATCTATACCAGACGTACTTATTTAAGTCATGGAGGGAATGATGAGGATTTTGAAGAGTGGGGATATGATGATTTAGAATTTAATCTGCGTATGATTAGATGTTCCAATAAATTTCCATTTCCAGAAGAGATTAATTTAGACTATAAAAATTTTCGGACTATAAGTGAGTACAAAGGATGGAAGAGTGTTTATAGACTATATGGGGATATTACTTTCCAAAAAGGAATTTCCCTTACGCATGTATGGCATGAGATAGACCATAATAGTAACTATATGAAAGGCAAGGAAAAAAACCGAAAACTTTTTGAAAAAAAACAACTAGACTTTAAAAGAAATGCGATTGAACCAGATGTTATTCCCTGTATGAGTAGTGGTAAAACACTTGTCTTTTCAAAAACAAATCCTTTTATATATAATAGGATAGTTTTATCATTTTTAGGAATAATTAATCATGCTTCTGAAGATATGTTTGATGAAAATAGTATTCTTAAATATTTGGATGCAAATAATATTGATAAAGTTTTGATGTTTAATCCCTATGGATCAGAGCATCGATTAAAATTATATCGTGCATTAAGAAGTAGAAATATCCCTGTTTTAGTTGCGGAACGTGGAGCATTGCGTGATTCAGTATTTTATGATTGGAATGGCTTTAATGCAGAAAGTACATCATATAATAAAGAATATTGGGATATTCCATTAGCTAGAGAAGCCTATGAGAAAGTTGATGATTATATTAGTTTAGAAACAAGACTTGATATTTCATTAGAAAAGCAAACTTCATTAGTTGGTGCCAATGAAGTTCGTAAAAATTTAAATATTTCTATTGATAAAAAAATATTATTTGTTCCTTTACAAAGGCCAAGTGATAGTGTAATCAAATACTTTTGTGGGTCAATAGGTACTTATGCAGATTTTATGCTTCTTGTTCAAGATACTATAAATGCTTTGGATGATGACTGGTCTGTAGTAGTAAAAAAACATCCATTGGAAGATGAAGTTAGTATATTGGATGGTGCAGTATATACTGAAGCGAATATCAAAGATTTACTTGAGATGTGCGATGCAGTTTTATTAATTAATTCAGGTGTAGGATTATTATCGATGCTTTGGAATAAACCCGTGTTTTATTGTGGTGATATTTTTTATAATGATGACCGCATTAATCGTCAAGTCACAAATGTAGATGATTTATTAAAACTTATATCAAGTGAATTTATTCCAGATAAAGGAACTGTATATCGCTTTATGTATTTCCTTTTAGAAGATTTTTATTCATTTGGTGACTTTACAACTAAAGAAGTTACTTGGGAAGAGGGAGGAAGGATGACAGTTACCACTGCTATTGACTTTTATCAAATCAGGAATATTTCCGAGGAAGGTTTGAATTTTTATATTCATAAAGAAAGAAGAATTAAAAGAGATTCAATTCTTTTTGATAGATATAATAGAAAGACTATAGAAAAGGTAAAAAACATAGAGAATAAAGTAGCGGTAAGGAAAAATACTGGGGACAATACTTCAAAAGGAAACAAAAAGGTGAAGAAATTCAAAGAATCTCCAGAACGTTTTTTTAAAGACTCCAAAAACCCTTTATTACGAATGATGGGTAAAATATTTTGGTAGGATTATTAAATGAAGACTAGTATTGATGGATTAAATAATAGTATTGAAATTGATGCTACAGTAGATATTGATAATGTATCTTCAATTAGCATAAAAGGAAGTAATAATAAAATAGTTATTAAAAAAAATACAGTTTTGAGAAATGCACATTTTATAATGGAAAGTGACTATAATATAGTTGTTATTGCTGAAAACTGTCGTATTACTGGAAGATATATTCAGAAAATTGTAGATAATAATGTAATAAACATTGGTGCAGGTACAACCTTTGGCGTTGTACATATAATATGTGGAGAGGGAAAAAAAGTTCTTATTGGAGATGATTGCATGTTTGCATTTGACATTACATTTCGGACTACAGACTCTCATGCTATTATTGATAAAAACAGCAAAGAAAGATTGAATTTTGGTGAAGATATTATTATAGGATCGCATGTATGGATTGCTGCGCATAGTGAGATATTAAAAGGATCTGAAATAAAAGGGAATAGTGTAGTTGCATCAAAATCATTAGTTTCTTCAAAATTTACAGAGAGTGGAGTTGTCATTGGTGGAGTCCCTGCAAAAATCATAAGAAGAGGCATAACTTGGGAGAGGCCATTGCTTGGATGAATGGTGATGGAAATTGATACACTCTTAGAAGAAAGGGAAAGATTATGCCCAGAAAACCCCGTATAGAAATACCTGGCTACTACCACATCATTAACAGAGGTGTAGAACAAAGAGTCATCTTCACTGAAGCAGAAGATTATGAATACTTTGAAGAGCTCATGTGCTTTTATACTAAAAGTTTTGGTATTACTTTGCATAACTATTGTCTTATGTCTAACCATTACCATTTACTCATAGAAATAAAAACTTAGGGGTCAGGTATTAAATCCTAAATATGATATACTGCTACGAAAGATATAAACTGCAACTATCAACTCAGACAGGAGACAGTAAAATGCCAAGAAGACCAAGAATAGATTTGCCGGGGTATCATCATATTATCAACAGGGGAGTCGATAGAACGAATGTATTCTCTGGCCCTAAACGATAAAGAGAAATTTATGCAAATACTTTGTAAAGCCTGTAGA
>DQSS01000200.1 GCA_015663165.1 Arcobacter sp.
CCTTTTGTAACAATGAAAGCTAAAAATGAAAAAAATGAAGATATAATAGTAATAGGAATAGATGATAATAAAAACTACCTTTGCAAAGACAAAGGAATAAATCTTTTTGAAAAAAATGAATTAAGTGAAACTTTTGAAGAAAAATTGCAAAATACAAAAAAACTAGAAAGCCAAAGAATCTTATCAAAAGAGATAATTAAAGAACTAGAAAAGTATGATTTACTACAAGACCAATCTTTCAATTTAAGAATAAATGGTGAAATTAAACCTATAATTGATGGCTACTTTATAGTAAATAGGACTAAACTAAATAATTTAGATGATAAAATCATAGCCTTATGGACAAAAAAAGGTTGGATGGGTATAATTGATGCACATATATATTCACTAAGAAATTTTCAAAAACTTGTAGAGTTGATAAAATAAAATAAATTATAAAGAGAGATAGTATGAATGAACCCCAAAATAAAGAATTATATTTTAAAGGTGTAAAAGAATACCAAAATAATAATTTTGATAAAGCAATAGAAATATTTGAAGAATTGATTAAAATAGCACCAAATTTTAGTGATCCTTATGCTAATATTGCAGTTATTAAAAAAATACAAAAAGACTATAAGTCTTCATTTGAGTACTTGAATAAAGCACTTAAAATAAATCCTAAAAATGCACAATATCATGGAAATATGGGGAATTTATTAAGAGAAGCAAAAGATTATTCTAAGTCTATAAAAGCATATCTAAATGCTATAAAATTAAATCCAAAAGATGCACAAAATTATAACAATCTAGGTATCACTTTTGAACAAGCAGGAGATAATAATAAAGCAATAAATGCTTATAAACAAGCTGTAAAAGTAGATGGTACATTTGCAAAAGCTGTTAATAATATAGGTGTGATTTTATATAAACAAAAAAAATACCAAGAATCAGCTGATATTTTCTCTATTGCACTTAAAACTGACCCTACATATTATGAAGTACATAGTAATAAAGGGGCTTGTTTAAATAAACTTAAACTTTATGATGAAGCAATTGATGAACTAAATTTAGCAATAAAACACAAGCCAAAACATAGTGGTGCTTATACTAATATAGGAAATGTATATTATAAAATACATGATTATAAAAAAGCTATAAAAATGCATGAAAAATCTATCTCTTTAGATCCAAATGGTTCAAACGCTTATAGTAACCTTGCTAATGCTTTTAAACAATTAGGATATACAGATAAAGCAATAAAATCATATCAAAAAGCAATAGAACTTGAACCAAATTTTGAAAATGCACATTTTGATTTAGCAACTACATATCTTATGAAAGAAGACTTTTTAAATGGTTGGAAAGAATATGAGTGGAGATACCAAAAAGAAGAGATGAGAAGCCATATTGTAAAATATAAAGATATTTTTACATCTCCTATTCTAAGATTAGGAATGAATATTGAAAATAAAATACTATTAGTTCATAGTGAGCAAGGATATGGAGATAGTATACAGTTTGTAAGGTTTATATCTTTAGTGAAAGAACAATATAAATGTAAGATTATATTAAGTGCAAGAGATGAATTAGTTAGCTTATTTAAAGGTTTAGATTATATTGATGAGGTAGTTGCAAGAGAATCAGAAGATACTCCAAAGTTTGATTATCAAGTTGCAATGTTATCTTTACCATATTTACTAGAAATGAAAGAATCAAAAGATATACCTTTAAAGGGGCAGTACTTATTTGCACCTAAAGATGGTAATATAAATATCAAAAAAGAAAAAGGTATAATCAATATTGGAATAAACTGGTCTGCAAGTGTAACTGGAGAATCTTATGAAGGTAAGGTTTTTGAGTTAGAATACTTAAAACCATTATTAAAAAATAAAAGAATAAATGTTTATTCTTTACAAGTTGGACCAGAAAGCCAAGATATACAAAAATATGGATTTGAAAATGATATTATTGATCTTACAGATCAGCTTACAGACTTCTCGCAAACAGCATATTTAATAGATCAATTAGACCTTGTAATAAGTTCAGATACATCTGTAGCACATCTTGCAGGTGCTATGGATAAGAAAGTATGGATACCTTTACAAAAAGTACCTGACTGGAGATGGCTTAAAAAAGGTGAAACTTCTATTTGGTACAAAAGTGCTAAGTTATTTAGACAAAAAACAGCAAGACAATGGGACGGTGTATTTCAGTCAATTTTAGCTAAAATGAATAAAGAATATAAACTGAAATTAAAGAAATAGGCAGAGTATGATAAGTAAAGAGGATATTATTTTAAAAATAAAAGAGATTAAACCTATATATGAACAGGAAGGTTTAGTATTGCTTGGTTTATTTGGTAGTTATGCTAAAAATGAAGCTAATGAAAATAGTGATATTGATTTATTATATAAAATAAATACAGAATTATTTATGAAAACACACAAAGGCTTTACTGGATTTAGCAGAATTCTTGATATAAAAAGTGAGCTAAAAGATATTTTTAAAAAAAATATTGATTTATGTACTATTAATGGGAATAGCAAAACATTTAAAGAATTTGCATTAAAAGAAGCTATTTATGTCTAAAAAAAATGACTTAGAAAATTTAATATTTATTGTAGAAAAAATTGATGACTTAAATAGTTATGTTAAAAGATATGAAAAAGTATCTTTACTTCTAGAGGATAAATTTGGAGCTGATGCTTCTTTAATGTGTCTTTTGCAAATTGGAGAAACTTTAAATAAAATACAAAATAAGTATGACCTTTTATTAAAAGAAGATATAAAAGGTTCTTATGATGTTAGGAATTTTATAGCTCACGATTATATGGGTGTAGATTTAGGTTTTATAGAAGCAATAATAAAAGAGAGAATACCAATACTACATAATAATATTAAAACAATAATAGGTTCATTAAAATAAAAATATGGAAGTAACAAATATAAATGATGTAACACCTGAAGAGATAGAACACTATTCTTCGAATGTTATTCCTGATGAATCAACTGCAAAAGATAGATTACTATTAGCTTTTAAAAATATACTTGATTTTTATTATGGTGATGTATCGTCTGAGACTATATTAAACTTTGCTCCAAATAGTGAAGATGGATTTACTAAAGAATCTGTGCTAGATATTGCGACAGAAATGGGACTTAATGCTGTTTGTAAAGATATACCTGCAAGTGATATTGCACATTATTTTCTCCCTTGTATTATTTTTGATAAAAAAGG
>DQSS01000015.1 GCA_015663165.1 Arcobacter sp.
CTAAGATATAAAACACTTGAAGCTACTTGGATAGAGCCAAAAATATATCCAAAAGATAAAATCCTAAAACATATAAAAGCTAAAGTAAACCCTAAGATAAAAAAGCTTAAACTATATGTTACAGGAAACGGTTGGCAAGATATTGCAGTAAAAGACGGATTAGTCGATTTACAAGTAAATATGAAGCTAACAAGAGCAAGAACTCGTATCATATTAGGTACAGATGTTTTTACAATATCAAATAAAATAATAACTAAATAATAAAAGGAAATAAAATGGTAAACGAAATTTATGACAATATGAAAGAAAATATGGACAAGGCTTTAGAGTCTTTAAAGCACAACTATCAAACTCTAAGAACAGGTAAAGTACAAACTTCAATTTTAGATAATATCACTATTGATTATTATGGAACTCAAACAGGTCTTGCACAAGTTGCAAATATTCTTGCTCCTGATGCAACTACTATTACAATTGCTCCTTGGGAAAAGAATCTTGTAGGAGATATCGAGCAAGCAATTGCAGCAGCTAATATTGGAGTAAACCCAAACAACAATGGTGAAGCGGTACAATTATTCTTCCCACCAATGACAGTTGAACAAAGACAAATTAGTGCTAAAGGTGCTAAAACTATGACTGATGATGCTAAAGTTGTTATTAGAAATGTAAGAAAAGCAGCAAACGATAAAATTAAAAAGCTTGAAAAAGATAAAGAGATTACTAAAGATGAAAGTAAAGCAGCTCAAGATGAAGTTCAAAAGATTACAGATGGTTACGGAACAAAAGCTGATACTATTTTAAAAGCTAAAGAAATAGAAATCTTAAAGGTATAAATTATGAATGTAGAACAAGTATACAAAGACTCATCAGCTTTACTTCAAGGTCACTTTAAATTAAGCTCAGGGAATCATTCTGAGTATTATTTACAAAGTGCAAAAGTTTTAGAAGACCCTAAAACTGCCAAAATGCTTGCAGTTGCTTTAGCAAAGCAAATCAAAGATAGCGGTATCAAAGTTGATGCTGTATGTTCTCCTGCTTTAGGTGGAATTATCGCTGGTTTTGCACTTGCTACTGCTCTTGATGTAAGATTTATCTTTGCTGAGAGAGTTGATGGTGTGATGAGTATAAGAAGAGGTTTTGAAGTTAAAGATGGTGAAAACTATGTAATGTGTGAAGATATTATTACCACTGGTGGATCTGCTTTAGAAGCTGCGAAGCAAGTTGAAGCAAGTGGTGGAAATATCGTTGCATTTGCTGCTTTAGCAAATAGAGGTTTTTGTTCAAGAGTTGGAAACAACGCTGATCCAAAAGCAAACTGTAAACTTCCAGCAAATACACCACTTTTTGCATTAGATGATTTTACATTTGAAATGTATGCACCTGAAGATTGTCCACTTTGTAAAGAAGGGAAATCTGAAGCATATAAACCAGGTAGTAGAGGTAACTAAGATATGGCAAGATGGAGAGATGTAAAAGCTGGAAAAACTGAACCTACTTCTAAGAAAGAAACAAAGGTTCAAAAAGAAGATACATCTCTTTGTAATGCACCATTAACTACACGGGCTAAAGCATTTATAACTGATACATTTATGGTACTTATGCCTTTGATGTATTTAGTTTCTTATGTTGTGATTGGTTCATTGCAAGAATTTTCAGATAATAAACTATTAGGTTGGTTGTATATTATTATTCCTCATTTTGTTATTGTGATATCTTTTTGGCATTTTAAAGCTCAAACTCCAGGATTAAAAGCTTATGAACTTTCACTTGTAGATTCTACTACGGGTGAAAAACCATCTTTTTATTCACTTATAAATAGATATATATTTACTACTTTAGGGTTTATTATATTTCCATTGTTATTAACTCCTTATTTAAATAAAAAGAAAAAAACTATACAAGATTTATTGTCTGGGACTTGTATAAAAATAACTCCTAACGAAATAATTTATTAAGTACTTGTCTTAAAGTGATTTTCTTTAAACTTAGCGCATTTTATTTTTTTTATTTTGCTGCTGTTGGAGTATATGTTATATTCCTTCCAAAAGTACTAAATGATATAGGATATAGTCCATCAGATATTGGAATAGTTCTAGCACTTGCTCCACTTATGCGATTTCTTACTCCATTTTTATTTTTAAAACATATTAAGTTAGATCAGAAAATATTCAAACTTACACTTTTACTGGCTGTTATTTCTGCAAGTGCTTTTTATATAAGTATTGAACACTTTTATGCCTTTATGTTCAACAATGCTATTTTAGGAATATGTCTATCTTTAGTATTACCATACATAGAAGTAATAGCTTTAAACCATCTAGGAAGCGATAACTATGGTAAGTCAAGATTATATGGCTCTATTGGTTTTATGCTTGTAGCATTGGTTTTAGCAAGATATTTAAGTGAACCATATATTGCTTTGCATTATTATTTACTTTCAACTATTTTAACTGCTATTTTTGCACTACTACTTATAAAATATGATGAAAAAGAACATGAAGAAACCAAAGATGATGATAAGTTTTCACTTCTTAAATATTGGCTATTTTGGTTGAGTTTATTTCTTATGCAAGTTAGTTTTGGTGGTTTTTATAACTTCTTTACTATTTATGAAACAGCTCATGGAATAAGTCTAGAAGTAGTTTCATATCTTTGGGCTTTTGGAGTGTTATGTGAAATAGCTATGCTATATTTTCAAGCACCACTTCTTAAAAATAATCTTTTAAATATTATTAAATTTTCTATTTTGATTACTGCTTTACGATGGTTCTTATTGTACTTATTTCCTGATAATTTATATATATCATACTTTACACAGTCAATTCATGCTGTTAGTTTTGGTCTTTATCATAGTGCTGTTATCATATATCTTTACTCACTATATACAAACAAAAAACTTGCTCAACAATTTATGCTAGGTTTTGCTTATGGTCTTGGTGGATTTTTTGGAGCTATAATATCTGGATATACTTATGGTGAGTATTTATTTTTATCTTCTGCTATTATAGCTTTGATTTCATTTTTTGTTTTATTTAAAATTCCAAATAAAAAAGAACTAACTACATAATCTCATCATCAGTTATTTTAAGTACATATATAAAAGTATCTGTTTCAAACTCATCATATTTTTTCACTTCAACTTCTTGTCTTTGAAACTCTTCACCTTCAAAATCATCTAAATTATCCCAGTGGTTTATTAAGTTTGAAGAGGAGAAAAGAAAGCCATGTATTAAATCACCTTCATCATCTAAATGTATTCCTGGATATCCCATGCTAGCACTCCAGCCAGCATCTTTTAAATATCCCCTTACAGTTGCAGGTGTAAACTTTCCTACAATATTTTCTAAGACATGAGCATTTGGACAGCTTGGCATAAGTGTACCATATACAAAAAGTGTATCATCCATACTAAGTACCTCCGTTAAATTAAACACCACTTTTGATGTTTAATTTACCAGAGGTACTTAATTCTTCAGTGTTAAGATTTTATAAATAATAAATCCAAAAAACAAAGTAATTCCAATAGAAAAATAAACAGGCACAGATTTTGTGATAACAAATACTACAACCAAAATCCCTAAAAGTGTAGGTACTTCATTGTATGCTCTAAAAAATTGTCCGTCTTTATTACACTTATTTTCTAATAATACTTTTCTAAATGACTCTAAACTAAACGAATAAGCAATCATAAGAACTAAAACTACAAGCTTTGCTATCATCCAGTCTTGCTGTAAAAGTGAAGGATTTAGGTATATCAGAAATCCACCACTTAATATAGTTCCAATCATCGCAGGAAAACCTATGATTCTGTATATCTTATCTTCTTGTATTTTTACTACACTTACAAAGTCTTCTTTGTCTTTGTTTTCAACATGATATACAAATAACCTTGGCATATAAAAAAGTAAAGTCATCCATGACATAACTGCAATAATGTGAAATGATAATATTTCATAGTAATAATTCATCTAATTTTTTCCTTTTATTTTACAAACCCATTCATCTAAAGTTTTTTCAAATCCAACTTTTGATGTATTATAGTATTTTGTATCTTTTGTTAAATATTTTTGTTCTACATATCCACCAAAATCGTGTGGATTTTTATAACCTATATGTTTATCTTTTATATTTTGTGGCACTTCACTTATGTTTCCATTTGATATATCTGATAAGGCGTTGTTTATTGCCATATATGAACTTCTTGATTTTGGGCAAGATGCTAGATAAACTGCACATTGGCTAAGTAATATTTTTGCTTCTGGATAGCCTATTTTATTTGCTGCTGTTTGAATACTTGTGGCTATTTGTATAGCATTAGGGTTTGCGTTTCCTATATCTTCACTTGCACTTATTACAAGCCTTCTAGTGATAAACTCAACACTCTCTCCACCA
>DQSS01000021.1 GCA_015663165.1 Arcobacter sp.
GCTGTTGATGCTACTAATAAAAGTGATGTCGATGGATTTAAAAGAGAATGGCCTGGTGATACTTTTTGTACTAAAGAAGTGTTGGATATGTTGCAGGAGAAAGGGTTGATTGATATTGATGAGGATTTTGTTAGGAAGTTTGGGTTGTTGGCGTTTTAAAATGAAGGATATTTATGATTGATTATGAAGGTTTTAGAGCGTATTTAGAGAGATTAGGTTTTGCTAGTAATGGTATTAATACGTATGTTACAAGCTATCTACATCAAAATAAACTAGATATTTTAAATAACTTTGAAAAGTATAAAGAGTTAACCTCTGAAGAAAAAATTCTAAAATTTAGTGAAGAAAATAAAGCTTTTGAAAAAAAGTTTAATGAATATCATAACTATTCTAAAAAATTTACTTTTTCTGATGTACAAAGTGGTGCCAGAAGATATAAGTTCTATATGCAATATCGTAGCCTAATGGATGTAATAGAAAAATATAATAAAAATCCTTTATTATTTGAAAGCAATGGTTCTTATTGGTTTTTTAAAATATTTGATATTGAAAATATCTATCCTGTTAAAGCAATATGTAGAGAAAGTCTTGAAGTCTTGAACTTAAAAAAAGAATTTACAACAAATGAAGCAAAAGCAAAATTAAATGATATTTTTAATTTTAAAAATAGAAATAATAATTTAGTTTTTTTAAATAATGAGGAAAACGCGAATAAGAAAGATAATGTTTTCACAGAAGAAGAAAGAGATATTTTTATTAAAATAGCAAAATCTAAAGATTTGCGTTTTAATAATAAGGCAAATACTTACTTCCAAATATATCCCAAATCTGTCCCCGAATCTGAAGGTTCAGGAGGACTTCATTATGAGTTTTGGAAGAAAGAAGATGAGAACTTTAAATTATTTATACATGTCGAGACTAAAGCTAAAAACTATAAAAAATTAAGAGTTGACGTTTTTAATAAAACTAAGTCTACACGGAATGTTGTAGAAAGAGAAATTATTGATTCTAGTTTTGAGAATATTAAAAAAATATTTAATAAAGTTTATAATGAGTATGAAGAAAAAATGAATGCATACTATGATAGTGAAGATATAAATAAAAATGATAAGGATAAAGATATTATGTACCCTCTAAACCAAATCCTATACGGTCCCCCAGGAACAGGAAAAACATACAACACCATAGATAAAGCATTGCAAATCATATATGGATATGTCCCAGACGATAGAGAAGAGGCTAAAGAAAGATTTGAAGAGCTAAAAAAAGTAGGACAGATAGAGTTTGTAACATTTCATCAGAGTTATGGGTACGAGGAGTTTGTGGAGGGAATAAAGGCAGATGTAGATAGTGACGATATACGATATAGCATAGAAGATGGGATATTTCAAAGATTATCAAGAGTAGCTGAGAAAAACTATTTGAATTCTAATAGTAAAACACATACTAAAAAAGATTTTGATGTAGTCTTTAAGGAAAAAATATTAAATAAATTAGAGGTAGATAAGCTAAAAGTAAATACGCCTCAAAAGTATTTTTATATTACAGATGTAAATGATAGAACAATATTTTTCGAGAAAGCAAGTGGTAACAAGGGACATACTTTATCTATACGTAGTTTAAAAAAGATGTATGAGCTAGGTAAAAATGACTTTTTAGTTGGTGGATTATCGGTTTATTATCAGCCGTTACTAGAATTATTATTGGATGATGAAGAATCTATAGTTGAACCTGAGGCATTAAAAAACTACATACTTATTATAGATGAAATAAATAGAGGAAACATCTCTAAAATCTTCGGAGAACTCATAACCCTCATAGAGGAGAGCAAAAGACTAGGTAATGATGAAGCTATGGAAGTGACTTTACCGTATAGTGGAGAGAAGTTTGGCGTACCTAAAAACCTTTATATCATCGGTACTATGAACACAGCAGACAGAAGTATAGCCTTGATGGATACAGCACTACGAAGACGCTTTGAATTTGAAGAAATGATGCCTAATTCATGTCTTTTATATGATGACAAAAAGACATATCCACTTGATGAGGATGAGGAAAAAGAAGATATAACTAAATTAAGTAATTGGCACATGAATTCTGAAAATAATGACTTATATTTCCATAAAAACTATGAGCACGATATTCAAATTAATAATATTAACTTAAGACGACTATTATATAGAATAAACCAACGGATAGAGTATCTCTATGACAGAGACCATACCATAGGGCATGCATACTTTATGGGTGTGAATGACAAAGTAGAGTTAGATTCTGCTATGAGAAATAAAGTGATACCACTGCTGCAAGAGTATTTTTATGATGACTGGGAGAAGATACGCTTGGTATTGAATGATGGCTTTGTATCACAAGTAGAACAAAAACCAAATGATATCTTCGACAGTATTGATGATGAGCTTGTAGATGAAGAGAAGTATAGCTATGACATAGAGACTGAATTCTCTACAGAGGCATATAGAAAGATATATGAGTAAAAATAGCTTTACACTTTTGGAGTATAAGGCGGTATATGCACTAAAAGATACAACAGAACCGTATTATGATGATAATCGCAACTTAGTTGTACCGCAAAATGTATATGATGGCATAGAAAAGTTTTACTATGATAATAGTGCGGTGCAGTCTTATTTTGTACCATCTAAGAAGCAAGGTAAAAAGGCGTTGACTGCCCAAAATTATGTAGGTGTCATACAAACGAAAGACGGTACAACAGTTGAGATACTCCCAAAGATTAGCAAAGTAAGCATAGATGAGTCTAAAGATATTTTAATAAAAATGCTTAAAACACTCAAAAAATCTCCTTTTAAAAACTTCAATATGGCTCATCTAAAATCTTCCAAAATGCCACTGCTTGAGATATTTATTACTATGTTTTTAGATGAGCTAGAAAAGCTGATACGAAGAGGGCTAAAGTCTGATTACGTGACCAAAGAAGAAAACTTAGCATACCTAAAAGGAAAGCTAAACATCAAAGAACAGATAGCTAAAAATTACATACACAAAGAAAGATTTTATGTAGCCTATGATGAATACGTGAGTGATAGAGTAGAGAACAGGCTCATAAAAACAACACTAAACTACCTCTATAAAAAGTCTAAATCAAATGATAATCAAAAGAGAATACGTGAGTACCTTTTTGTATTTGATGAGGTGAGGATATCTCATAATGTTAAGTCTGATTTTTCTAAAGTGAAGCTAGGTAGGCAGATGAAAGACTATGAGCTGGTACTTCTGTGGGCTAAAACATTTCTACTTAACCATAGCTATACACCGCATAAAGGCAATAATGTGGCGTTTGCATTACTCTTTGATATGAATGTTCTTTTTGAAAGTTATGTAGGGCATTACTTGAAAAAAGAGGGCTATGATGTGAGTCTGCAAGATAAACAACATCACTTAGTATTTTCCGAGGGTAAAGGTAGGTATGCCTTACGTCCAGATATAGTTATAAATAAAGGCAAAATTATAGCAGATACAAAATGGAAGATACTCAGCCGAGATAAGACACGCCAAGGCATAGGTGGTAGTGATTTGTATCAGATGTATGCGTATGGTACTAAGTATAGTGAGTGTGAAACCTTGTATCTTATCTACCCTAAAGATAAAGATTTGGATGTTAGAGAGTATGATTATTTTAAGAGTGATATAGATAGTTTGAAATTAAAAGTTTTGTTTTTTGATTTACAGATAAACTACATAACGGACAATACCTCTTATATTAAGTATCGTTTATGATACTTTTTGTTATGATAGTATCATAAACGATACTAAAGGAGTAGATATGCAACAAGCAACCTATGAACTTTTAAAAGCAAGACAACGAAATATGCAGATTCCTTATGAGGTCATAGCTTTACAATCAGAGCTAGGTATAGCTACAGTCAAACGATTTTTTTCTGGTGCCAATAGTTCTATGTCTACGGTTGAGAAGATAGCTTCTGTATTGGCTTGTGATATACAGATTTATCCTAAATATTCAGCAGAACAACTCTTAGAAGAACAGATAAATAAGAAAGCCAAATTTGTAGTAGGTAGGGTAATGAAAACATCGGCTCTTGAAGCACAAAAACCAAATAGTAAAGCATATGATTTAATGTTGCAAAAAGCAAAAGATGCCATAGGTAAAATGTCAAAGTCTCAAATCTGGTCATGATAGAATTTAACAAGGAAGGTGAAACACCTCTTGATGATATATCTGGATTAAAGATAAAAGGTATATGTACAAGAAGACAATTAGATGAACTAGAAGCAAGTAGTATTTTAGAAGCTTTTTTGAAATACACTTTGAATGCAGAACAAGTAAAAAATATAACATTCGATACAGTTTTTTTAGAACAACTACATATAGACATGTTTGGCAATGTATGGAGCTGGGCTGGAGACTTTCGAACCACACAAACGTCTATAGGTATAGAAGCTCTAAATATAAGACAAGCACTTTATAGACTAATGGATGACTTGAGATTTTGGGAAACTGAATGGGACTATAAAGATACAGCAACAAGGCTACATTATAGCCTTGTAAAAATACACCCTTTTCTTAATGGAAATGGTAGATGTGGAAGACTTTTTACAGACTTATGGCTACTTTCTATAGATGAAGAGATGTTGGAGTGGGGTAGTGATGATATTAATACAGAAAATGAAACTAGGAAAGAGTATATATCAGCACTACAGGCAGTGGATAGTGGAGATTATAAAAAATTGAAGCAATTTATGTTTCCCAAATAAGAGAGATTTTATCTCCCTTTAAACTTATTACGATAAAATTCCTTTGTAAATAAAAATTATCCTTAAGGAATTATCATGTTAGTAACAAA
>DQSS01000004.1 GCA_015663165.1 Arcobacter sp.
CAAGATCATACCTATATATTGATAATGACACACAAGAGGTTGCAGCGTACTTTACCATCACAATAAGCACTTTACATACAGATGGGATCTCTCCAGAGGTAATAGCGCTTCTGGATGGCTATAAAGATGATATTGCATCTATCCCCTGCTTTCTCATTGGTCAACTTGGCAAATCGGACAAATTTGAACCACGTAAAATAGGAGAATATATACTAGACGATGCCATAGAGATCATAGATCAATCTCAAAATGCACTCGGAGGTAGATTTATTTTACTAGATGCCATCAATAAAGAGCAAGTAATCAAATTCTATGAAACTAATGCTTTCTTCCCTATTGAAAATGATCCTACTTCTGAAAGCATTAAGATGATCAAGCCATATTTTGAGTTAGTTTGAAATATGACATAGATGTCAAAGCATCATCCTTAACTTTGTACAACACTTAAAACATATAAGTGATTCGCCTCTTCTTCAAATTACTTATTGCGTAGATAACTGTTCTCTAATAGTATCTTTAATTATGGGTAATAAAAGATTTAAATTATTTTTGTTAGTCTTTAAATTTCCATTATTGGATAATTCAAAAATAGACTTTTTTTCTTTTATACTAAAACTACATTTAATTTTGTCAATAATATATTTTTTTTTGTTTAAAAAAATATCAATATCTTCAAACACATCACATTGATCATTTTTTGCTACTAATTTTACTTTTGTATTTTTAGAGATATGAATATCACTGCATTCAATAGCATGAATCTCAAAATAATCAAACTGAAATTTTAACAATTGAATTAACTTTAATAAGTCTAAATTGAGTGGTTTAATAGTAATATTAAATTTAGACATTGATGCAAAAGTATTTAAAACCTGTTGAATACTTCTTGGAGGATTTATCAACTCTATTCCTAATTGATTATTTTCAAGATTAAATAACGTCTTTTCATAAATAATTCTTTTATAGGTTGTTGACTCATTGGTTAGTGGGTTTTCGATACTTTCTTCTATTTCTTTTTTTGAAATATATGAAGCTCCAAGAAAATCATCCCTACGCTTATGTGAAGTAAACCCATAGTACTTTTCTTCTGTATAGACATCTGAAATTATTGCATCAACAACTGTATTGTATTTTGAATTCCAAGTAACATCAAACCATCTAATTCTATACATAAACTTATTCCTCTCTTGTTTTTATGTCATTGAAAACCTTAAAAGCCGATGTCTCTAAATTTTTTGTATATTTTTCAGATTCTTCTCTAGTTAATGGTCTTCTAGTTGTTGTATGTTTATCTTTTTCTACAAAACGATAAGCCCCTTTAGCAGAAAACACAACTTCCTCTGATTTTTTTGTTAAAGAAAGTCCTGCTTCAAACTCAATGTGATCTCCATTTTTTTTCAATTCTTCAGATTTCCAAATAATAGAAGTAATTGAGTAGCCATCCTCTTTTAATTTTTGATATTCAGGAGTAGCTAGTAATCCCTTGCCTTTAAATGATGCGTTTGTTATCATATTTAAAACATCTTCTTCAGCCTCAGGGTTATCTTCATGGTTTACACTAACCTTTACTACATCCAACAGTTTACAATTGTCTATACTCTTAATTAGATTTGTGAAATACTCAATTTTTTCTTGATGACTCCAACCGTATAAATTTATTTTATCTTCACTTATCCTATTATCAGTTTTCTGCTCTATTCCACTTAAAATACTTTGCATAATATCATCAACTTTATCATTAGATGGCTTACTAATTATACTTGTACCATTATCTTTAGTGATTTCTATTGTACTTTTTCTTCTAATTTTTTGACGTAATCTAGTTTTAGAAAAATCCAATTCATCGTATTCAATTTCTAATACCGCTTTGTCTGGATTATCAGGGTCACTTGTTACTTGAATAGTTGTGTTGCCATCATTAATATCTTTAGAAATAGTTTTTAACTGACTAATATCAATTTCTGTATTAATTTTTGTCACCTTAGATTTTTCTTTTTTATGTGAAGGGGTTATATGATCAATTAAAACATTTAAATCATAATAGTCATAAACCAATGAAGATAAGTATTTAATAATATCTTCTCTAGAGTCCTCAGAAGATAGTAGAATACCTTTATCTCTTGCCAAATCTAACAGTAACGATATTGTCATAGTTCTTTTCGATGACATTAGTGCATCATATATATCTTTTTCAGTGAAGTAAATTCTGGATTCTGTGTGCGGTTTCATTATTCCATTCCTATTTCAATTTCACTAAAATCTTTAACTATGCTTGTTATTGATTCACATTGAATATTATTCAACTTTGTCACAATTTCATCTTTTGCATCAAATTGTATTTTATACTCATCTATTGCACTATTAAAGTTTGCAGTTGCATATTTATCTGCATTAGCAATTCTAACAATAATTTTAGAAGAAAGTGATATTAGTTGGTAGTGAAATAAATAATCTATTAAATATTGAAACTCTTCCTGACTTTCCCCTTTTTTACTATAAAAAACAATAATTCCAAAATCATTACTATCAACTTCTTCAGGATTAATTTTATATTTTATAATTTGCCATGTTGCAAATAACATCTCAATTGTAGCAGATGATTTCCATGGGTTTCTAGTAGGCTTTCGATCTAAAGTAGGATAATAAAAGGTGTAGTCTTTTTTATTGGGTAAGATCTCATCACCACGAAGTACTTTAATATCATTTACGATTGTAATCAAATATTGTATTTTCCGAGGAGAGAATACAAATATTTTGCTACCTACAGCCAGTGGTATTTCTCTTTTTGTTGCTTCTTGTAAAGTTTGTTCAAAATTTTTATCAAAACTATTATCATGGTTATAAACAAATAAAGCACTGATAATATCTGTATTCATTGCTTTAGACTGATAGTTTTTCTGCCATTCTGCACTAAGTTGTGTACATTCACTTGCCATTGCCAATGACTCTAAAGCAGTACGGACAGATGTAGTAGTAATGCTGCCTTTCGCATAACTTTTCAAATCAAAATTTATATTAATATACTTTTGTTCATATGGATCTTCATATCGGAATACTATATCACTGGGATGTGTTATTTTTTTATGTTTATCTTGCTTTACACATGTCCAATTAGTATCCATTGGTCCTACAACACCCCATAAAAATTCTGAAAATATTTCTTTTGAAACTTTTTCTGCCATTATCGCAATATTACTTGTTTCTGCCAAATTATCACCCCTTATGTATATAATAATTAATTACATTACCGTTGAGTCACCCTTAGGTGCGAATAAGTATCAGGACGATTATAGCGGTTATTTACTTGTAAATATCGGATATTATCCTATCCTGTCTTTCAGTTCCGTTTCTAAAGTATTGAATAGTTTTCGTA
>DQSS01000279.1 GCA_015663165.1 Arcobacter sp.
TATAAAAGTAGCCTGTCCCCTTTATTATTTTATTTACCGATCACAACTTATGGGACAGATTTAAAGATATAAGTCGGATGAATGAATTTGAATCAGGGTATAATGCTATGGGTATTTCAAGTGAAGCATATCGGAAAATAATGGAGTCATACAAAATTCTAGATCAACGACATGCACGCTTGGTAAAGCAAGAACGAATGGCATTTTAAGAAGGAGAAGAAAAAATGGGAAATAAAAAAAAGAAATTACACAAGAAGAGAAATAAGCATACAGATTTAGCAAACAGGTTGACTATTAAATCCCTTATATCTTCTAAATTGAAAAGTAATGATAGTGATGTTACTTATGTGGGGATTGACTTTGGAACTTCGACTACTGTTGTGAGTATTGCAAGTAGTAAGGATGGCTTAGAAAGCATTCAGTCAGATGCTATTGAACTCAATCAGAAGTTATATGATGGCGCCATATATAAGTCATATAAAATACCCACAATGATCGGGTGGTATAATAATTCTCTTTTAGTTGGAGAAGGTGCAAATCAGATCAAATTGAAGTTGAAAAAAGATAAAACACTTTGGCATTCTTTTAAAATGGATTTAGGTGTTGACATGGGAGCTTTATATCCTTATTCAGAATTAAACAATGAGAAAATTAAATTGTTAAATCCAAAAGACGTAGCAACACTTTTCTTTAAATATCTGAAAGTTCAAATTGAAAAATATGTCAAAATAAATGCTTTACCAAATCAAATTGAATATGCAGTTAGCATTCCTGCATCGTTTGAAGCAAATCAAAGAAAAGATCTCCTTGATAGCTTACATGCTAATGACATGATGACAGAAAAACAGGCTCTTATAGATGAGCCAAATGCTGCATTTTTGAGTTATGTGAGTAATTCCGATTTGAAAGATGATATTTATATTTCTGAAGAGTATCCAACTAATATTCTTGTTTTTGACTTCGGTGCAGGAACATGCGATATCTCTATCCTAGAAGTAGCTAATAGTCCTAAGGGTTTTTATTCAAAAAATGTTGCTATTTCACGTTTTGAAGCCTTGGGTGGAAATGACATAGACAAATTGATAGTTAAAGAAATACTACTACCTCAGTTTTTAGAAGAGAATAATACAAGTAGAAGCTCTTTTAAAACAAAAGAATTGAAAATTATTGAGGAACGCTTAGAAAAACCTGCAGAGCTTTTAAAAATCAAAATAAGTGAAGAAATAAGTCTATTTTCCGATAATGAAAACTTTAATGACATGCTTTCTAATGATTTTATCATCATGATTCATGCTTACAATCAAATTGTAAGCATGAATCATAGTGTAGAGTTTAAGACTAAAAAAGGAAAATTAACATTAAAAAGACCTCAAATGTCTTATCAAGAGTTTGTTGAAATTAATGATAGATTTACAGATACTGAAACAGAGTGGAGTACAGATAAAAGTATTTTTTCACCAATCTTTTCCGCAATGAAGAAAGCCAATTTAGAAGTTGATGATATTGATTATGTGCTTTTTGTAGGTGGTAGTGCAAAAAATTACTTTATGCAGAAAGCAATTACAGAGTACTTTGATGAAGCCGAATATTTGATTCCAAAAGATTTGCAGGCGCATGTATCATCTGGTGCAGCCATACATTCATTAATGTTCAATGGATACGGAAAAAATATCATTGATCCTATTACAAGTGAGCCAATACTTTTGCTAATGAAAGAAGAAGATGAAGAGTATGACAGGATTTTGCTGAAAGCAGGAACAACTATTCCCTGTGAAACTATTGTTATTGATGATCTTAAGCCACAAAGAGATGGGCAAAATATTTTAGAATTGCCATTATGTATTGGTAGCCGTGATAAGTTGTTGCATAATGTAAAAATAGAAGCTCATGAAGCGTTTACGATGGACTCTAAGATTCAGCTGAAAGTATCTATAAATGCAGATAAAATGTTGGTGGTTAATGCTGTAGTTGATGGGAGAACAATGTATATTGAACCATTGAACCCTTTTAGAAATCAAGATGTATCGGTGAAAGAAAAGCAAAAATTTGATGCAGAAAAAGAATACAATAAAATTATATCTGCTAACAAAGGAAAAGCTACACGTGAAAGCTTAAATGCTCTACACAAAGCATATGAAAAACTGGGCTATCATCTGCAAGCAGCAGAAATGTTAGAAGAACTCTATGATAAATTTGGGATGGGTAGTTTAAATAATATTGGTGTCGCATATAGTAGATCTGGCAACGAAAATAAAGCATTGAAATTTTATGAATTAGATATGGAGGAAAGTCCCTCTGCCATTGTTGCCTGTAATATTGCATTAAAATATAAGTATAGTAATCAAAAAGAGTACAAAAAATGGTTGGAAAAATCTTTAGATTTAGATTCTGATTATGAAACTGCTCAATATCTATATGGTGTTGTTTTGGATAAAGCAGGAAATGCTCAGGGGATTGAGTTGATTAAAAAAGCATTTAATGCTTTAAAACTTGAGTATGAATCAGGTTATGCAGAAAATAGCGATATTCATTGGCTTAAAGAGTGTGCCAAATATTTGGATGCAGATGATTATGCAGTGATGATAGACAAGTCATTAAAAAAAGAAAAGTTAGATTTTCAAGATTATGATAGTGAAAATCTAACTTCTAGAAAAATTAAAGGATAAAAGATTTCAAATTGGATGATAACATATAATGAAATTAAAGATAGTGGTGATCAAAAACAGATAGATTTTATTGATAATATAAATAGAGACAAGAATAATCATTGGTTGCAAGGGCTTGCCGGTAGTGGAAAGTCTGTTGTTTTGGTACATTCTTTAGTGGAAATCATTACACAAAACCCTGATGCAAAAGTTTGTATAGTAGTTTTTACTAAGTCATTGATTGAAATGTTTAAGACAGGATTAAAAGAGTTACAAATCCATGGAAATATAAGTTTAATGACGTATCAACAATTTATAAAAAATAATCAATCCTATGATTATATATTTTGTGATGAAGTACAAGACTTACCTCCGTCTGTTTTGGTGAATATGAGAGGGAGAGCAAAGGTACAGTTGATTGTTGCTGGTGATTCAAATCAATCAATTTATGATAAAGCACCAGGTACGCATGAAGCAGTTGTAAGTGTTTCAGAAATTGGAAAAGTCACCAATTCTCAGGCTTATGAATTGTCAACAATTCATAGACTAACAAAAAGTGTCATTAATGCGGTGTCTAAATTAATACCAGGTTTAAATATTTTTTCTGCAAAAAAGAATAGAACCAAACGAGATATCAATATACGACTTGCAAAAGGTAATGATAGAACTCAAGAGTGTCAATATATATTGGGAGAGGCAGAAACTGCTCTTGAAAATGATCAAAATGTTGTGGTCTTACTCCCTTATCATGATACTATTATTCAGTTCATTAATTCTTTACTAGAATTGAAAAATATTACACCGTGGGTAATAGAAGAGAATCAATGGGGTAAGCCAGATTTTGGTAAACTAAATTATTATTTAAAAGTAAATAATGTTAATATTGAATACATAGGAAATGGCTATGGTGATTTGTCTAGTGCAAATAGTAAAAAAATCATAATTATGACATATCACAGTGCCAAAGGTTTAGATTTTGATAACGTTTTTTTACCTTTTTTATCAACAGGTATTTTTAATTCATACTTTACAGAGACATTATTTATGGTTGGTATGACAAGAAGTAAAAATAATTTATACTTAACTTATTCAGGAAATATGCATAGGTATGTTAAATCTTTTTCAGATGAGTGTATTCTGATTAATATAGATGAGATAAAAAACAGTTCTGTTGAAGAACCAGATTTTGATTTTTAAAGGAAATGAGTAATGAAAAATGTATGTTATACAGCAGTTAGCAGAGATAATTTTATTCGTCTGTATAGATATGGAAATATTAAAATAATAAAAAACTTTATCTTTTCAGAAAATGAAAACCTAAAATATAACCTTGAAAGTTTATTGAAAGATATGCAGTGTGAACATGATGAAGATTATGTTATTTTAAAATTTTTAGATTTTCCCAAAAATAATCAATATGGTCAGGTTTTATATGATTTAAAAATTCAAGATATTCAGCAGATATATGTGTTGTCCCAGAAAGCACAAGGATACTATAAACCAAAGTTTAACCCAAAATTACAGTTTGAACTTTATCCAGATAATATCCTTGATGAATTAAATAAATTTAATGAATTAAATGATATGGAAAAAGGAATAGATATTTTTATGAAAAAATATGATTTCATAGATAAAGATAAAATTGAAAAAGAACTTCCCTCGGATCTGAAAAAGAAATTCTTAGAAGAAAATAATATTTTATCTAACGAATTTGAGTCATTTTATATTGATCTATTATTTTATGATAGAAAAAACTTTTTACCTAAAGAAAGTATAGGGTATATATTTGACATTATTCTAATAACAGCTCTTATAGATAGAGATACCAAACTTATTGCTAAATTTAAGCAAGGTCAATTGAAAGTAGAAAACTCTTCAAGTTATAAAAAGTTAGATGCTAATAAAAAAGATACTTTACTTGAATATATAAAATTTATTGAAGGTAGTGATGACGAAGATATTAAAAACTTTGTAGCTAAAATTGGAGATATTAATTATTTAATTACCGGATCAATTTTTTTAATGATAAAAAATTTGCTACTAGATAAACATGCTGATTATCTAGAGGAAAAGTTTCGAGTAGTAAATAGTTTTAGTTCAGAGTATAAAGAACAATTAGCGACGGCATTGTATTTAATTGGTTTTATATTTGGGTATAAAGAATTTTATGAAGATTATTATGATTTTCTTGATTTGAGTATTTTTAAAGATATAAATCAAGATATAGTAAAAGAACCAACTCATGATGAACATAAAATTAAAAGACAAGAATTGGAAGATAGGCCAAACGAACAAAAAGAAAAGAAAGAGCAGAAACTTTTAACTAGTAAAACAGTCTCGAATAGTAATTTTAGTGAGAACGATTCTGCGACAAATATTGTTATTGAACAGAACTATAGTGAGGCTGAGAAGGTTGAATCAAATGAGAATAAGGAAAATTGTATTACATCTGAAATCGCTGGTAAAAGTGAAGAAGAGGAAAATAAAACTTTAAATATGGAGAGTACAGAAGACACATCACGTGATAATAAAAATAAATCCATAAAAGATTTTTTATATAATCTAGATAATAAAAGATTAATAAGTATATGGAGTAGTGCAAGTAATATTGCTCCAAAAGAGTTAAAAGATGAAGATAGCGAAAAGTTGATTGAAAATATTAGTGTTCACGAGTCTTCTTGTTCTGAAGTTAAAGAATTATTGCAAACATTTAATAGGGATATTCTAGCACATATTTTGTACTCAGTATACCAAAAGCAAAAAAAGAATGATACGCTTAAGGATTTAAAAACACTAGATAAAGCATTCTTAATCACCAAAGTACTCGGAGAATATAACTCAAGCGTAAAGTTTAATGCAAATTAAAAAAGTAAACTTATCTGATATAAGTGAAGAGATCAACAGACCAAAACAAGATGTTGATTTGTCTGAAAATAAGCAAGATAAAAATGATTTTGATATAGATTCTATTGAAGTTCTTCCTGAATATGAATTTATACTTAAAGCACTAGAACAAAAAAGTACTGCCATATTTGTATCTGGAAAAGCTGGTACGGGTAAGTCAACACTTATTCAATACATAGTTGCTAAGCTCGAAAAATGTGCAGTGGTGGCTCCTACAGCGATAGCTGCTATTAATGTACGGGGCACAACTATTCATTCATTTTTCTCTATGCCTCCACGTATACTCAATCCTGATGAAGATTTCCCCCTTAGAAGTAATATGGTACCGGTTATTGAAGATTTGAGTGTGTTGATCATAGATGAAGTTTCTATGGTTAGTCCAAATATGATTGATGTAGTGAACAATTCTTTAAAAAAAGCAAGAAAAAGTAGCTTACCGTTTGGTGGAGTATCTATTGTATTTGTAGGGGATCTTCTTCAGTTGCCACCTATTGTGAACGATAAAGATGTAGGTATCTTTTATACACACAGGTATAATAGTCAGTACTTTTACTCGGCAGATATATTTAAAGAATTAGATATCATTCCTATAGAATTAACAAAAGTTTTTCGTCAAAAAGATGAAGCTTTCATTGATATTCTGAATCATATTAGAACCAATAATAACCATAGGGAATCTGTTGCATTACTCAATAGAGAATGTTATCTTGAAAAAAAAGAAGAACTTAATGACAATATATCTTTGGTCACAACAAATGCAATGGCAAAAACTATTAATGAAAAAAAGTTAGAAGCTATTGATGCAGAGCTAATGACATTTGAAGCAAACTATACTGGGCAGTTGAAACAGAATCAAGTGCAGTTTCCAGCACCGGATATTTTAAATGTAAAAATTGGAGCCAAAGTAGTATTTGTTAAAAACAATAAACCTTTATGGTTGAATGGCACGCTAGGTACTATTGCAGGAATAGAAGATGGCTTTTTACTTATACAAATTGGAGAAACAAAGAATATTGTATCTGTTGGTATGGAAACCTGGGATAAGGTTAAATACAAATACAATTATGAAACAAGGAAAATTGAAAGTGTATCCATTGGTTCATTTACTCAATTTCCTATTACCTTAGGATGGGCGGTTACAATTCATAAATCACAAGGTATGACCATTGAACAGCTGAATATTGATCTTGGTAATGGTGCTTTTGCTTTTGGGCAAACGTATGTAGCGCTTTCAAGATGTAAAACACTCAAAGGTATTACCTTATTAAAGCCTATATCTATGAGTGATGTTAAGGCAGACCCTACTGTATTGGAATTTTATCGCAGATTAGGATTTAATGATTACCAACAAGCAGAGTAATTACTTGATCCTCAACTAGGCATCTTAGAAATATTTTTTTTCTAAAAATGACCTTACCTTTTTCTTCAAAGCATGATAAAATGATTTTATTATACTGAAGGAGATAAAGATGTTTGGCATATTTAAAAATAATAAACCAGAAATTCATAAGATGATAAAGCAAGCAATACAGGAAGAAGAACGTTGGTTTAATGGAGTCTTAGCGGACGTAAGAACTAAAGTTTCGAATAATGAAGAGTTTGATGTTTTTAAATACTGCATGGATGTGGAGCGGCAAAAAAGTAAAGATAGTTTTGATCAAACAGATAAATATGTTGATAATGCGTCTTCAAGAGAAATGTTTCAAACATTAAATAAAATATGCCCTGATGCCACATATGATGTTGATAATGATTCTACATCAGGCACGGTTAAAGGTATGCAAATATTTTTAAAGAGACATAAAATATTTAGGCACAGTTTTGTTAGTGTATCAGCAAGCAAATATCATTTGTTTGAAA
>DQSS01000074.1 GCA_015663165.1 Arcobacter sp.
AGACGAAACTCTCGAAAAATTATTTCAAGAGCATAAGGTTTCGCCCCATAGGGGACGGGGAATTATTCCCGAAAAGATTAAAAACTTAATTAGATAAAAAATAAACTTGAAAAGGAGAAATAAAATGAATCAAAATGGAATAGCTCTACCAAACGGAAGTAAACTAAAAGAGTTTACTATAGTAAAAGAACTAGGAACAGGTGCTTTTGGAGTAACTTATTTGGCAGTTGATAAAGATTCAAATCAATTTGCAATTAAAGAATATCTTCCTAATGACCTTGCTATTAGACAGGTAGACCAAACCATTTCTCCAAAATCAGAAAGTGACAAAGATAATTTCTATTATGGTTTAGATAGTTTTATTGATGAAGCACAAACATTAGAAAAGTTTAATCATCCAAATATTGTAAAAACCAATGGCTTCTTTAAGGAAAATGGTACAGTTTATATTGTGATGGACTATGAAGAAGGTCAAAATCTACATGAGTTATTAGGCAAAGAAAAGAAACTAGATGAAGATAAGATCTTATCTATTATTCTTCCTCTACTAGATGGGTTGAGAGCCGTTCATGCCCAATCATTTCTACACAGAGACATAAAACCTGGAAATATCTACATAAGAACAAATGGCATACCAATGTTAATAGATTTTGGGGCTAGTAGAATAGCACTTGGAGAAAAATCAAAATCACTCTCTGTTGTATTAACTGATGGTTATGCACCAAAAGAACAATACAGTTCAAGGTCAAAACAAGGAACATACACAGACATCTATGCCATTGGTGCTGTAATGTACAAAATGATGACAGGTGAAACGCCCATAGAGTCTAGTGCAAGGTCAGATGCTGTAACCGATGATGAGCCAGACCCTCATCCAAAGCTTTTAGCACAAGATAGTTTATCTAGGTATAGTCATAATCTAAAAAAAGCTACTGATTGGTCTTTGGAGTTAAAGGGGAAAAATAGACCTCAAAGTGTTAGAGAGTTGCAAGATTTGTTATTACCTAAGGTTATGAAGGAAAAAGAAGTCTCAAAGGAAGTATATAGCATAGACAATACAAAATACAAAATAGGCAATAGATACTTTATTAGTGGAAAATATTTTATTTTAACAGAAAAAGGATTTAAAAAACCAACTAGTGCAAATTGTACTTATAGTTACGAGCTTGGAATTAAGCTTATTGAAAAGCAAAAAAAAGAGGTAAAAAATGAGAATAATAAACAAAAGGAAATAGAGATTCAAGAGTATGCTACAAAAAGTAAAAGTTTTGTAGCTCCTTTCTTTTTCAATCTATCAATGGCAGTTCTAGGAGGTATAGTAAGTTTTATAACTTTATATGTTCTTTTATTTTCAATCGAAATTAATGTTATAGCTGCCAATATTATCTCTTTTTTTGCTGCCCCAGTTGTTATCGGTGTAACATTAGGAATAATAAACAAGGAACTAAATGATTGGTCATATACACTTGTTGCTCTATCGTTTTTTCTATCTGCTGCATTTCTAAATTAAACTAATTATAAAGGAGAATAAAAATGAATGAAAATGGAATAGCCCTACCTAACGGAAGTTATGTCAGGGAGTATCAAATAGAAAAAGAGCTAGGAACAGGCTCTTTTGGTGTTACCTACTTAGCAATAGATACACACCTTAACAGATATGTTGCTATCAAAGAATTTTTACCTAATGATATTGCAATCAGACAACAAGACCATACCGTCTCTCCTAAATCAAATAGTGATTATGAAGACTTTGAATATGGTTTAGATAGATTTGTTCATGAAGCTAAAACATTGGCTAGATTTAACCATCCCAATATTGTAAGTATCAGTAGTTTCTTTAAAGCAAACAATACAGCCTATATTGTAATGGGTTATGAAGAAGGTGAAGACCTAGAAGAATACATACATAGAAAAGGAAAATTAGAAGAAGATGAAATTTTATCTATTATCCTTCCTGTATTAGATGGACTAAGAGACATACATTCTCAATCCTATTTACATCGAGATATCAAACCTGCCAATATCTATATGAGAAGCAATGAAATACCAATGCTCATAGATTTTGGTGCAACGAGGTACTCAATTGGATTAAAGTCTAAATCTCTCTCTGTTATACTTACAGTAGGTTATGCACCAAAAGAACAGTACAATTCAAGAGCAAAACAAGAACCATATACTGACCTCTATGCTGTGGGTGCTGTAATGTACAAGATGGTAACAGGAAAGGTTCCTATAGAGGCTAGTGCTAGATCTGATGCCATTACTGATGACCAACCCGACCCTCATGTTAAACTTCAAGATATCTCTGGTCTTGATTCTTATGGAGAGAGTCTTAAGAAAGCTATTGATTGGGCGTTAGAATTCAAACCTAAACATAGACCTCAAAATGCTAGAGTTTTACAAGATGCTTTATTAATGACACAAGAGAATAGTATAAATGATATATCTACTGAAGAGGAGCATCATAGTCGTTTTTATATCGGAGATGGTTTATATACTGGAGTGGAAGAGTGTAATGATATTATAGAAAATGATACGATTAACAATACAACAACAATTGGTAATCTTATGTGGCAAGATGAACCCTATAGTACAGAAGAAATAAATGCAAAAGCAAATGATTCTTTAGATAAATGGTTCAGAAAAAAAGAATATGGTAAAGCAGTAAAATGGGATAATGCTATAAAATATGCGAGAAACCTAAATCTTGGTGGATACAATAACTGGAGAGTACCAACATTAAAAGAACTGACAAAGTTACTTATTAACCGTAAACACCTAATACATGAAATTGAATCTAAAATATGGTCATCTACTGATGATATTGAAGACATATCAAAAAGAGGTGTAGACTTTGATAGTGATATTGATTTTGAAGATGCTATTGATGAAGATTTAGTAATGCTACTTACTGACAGTACTAATTTTATTAGATGTGTTAGAAATATATAAAAATAATGAAGGAAAATAAAATGATAGATAATGACATACATATAGGTGGTAGAGATGAGCAACAAGATGCATGTAAAAATTTAGAAAATAAAAGTTCAAAATTTCTTATTCTTGGTGATGGAATGGGTGGTCATAGTGGAGGACAAGTTGCATCGGAAACGCTTATAGCAGAGGCAGAATATGCTTATAAAAAATATAAAGACACTATACCAAACCCTGAAGAGTTTTTTCAAAGTATTATAGATGGTACTATTTCAGCCTTAGTGGAATATCAAAAAGAAAACCCTGAAAGTGACCCTCACACAACTTGTGTTCTTGCACTAATTCAAAACAATAAACTATATGTAGGACATATAGGCGATAGCCGAATGTATTTGTTTACAAATAAAAAATTTGAAAAAAGAAGTCGTGACCACTCAGTAGTCCAAATGCTATTTAATGAAGGTGAAATAACCGAAGAGGAAATGGCAACTCATCCTGATCAAAATAAACTTCTTAAAAGTATCAGTACACGAAAAAAAGTAAAAGTAACATTCAAGGAATATGAATTACCTGCTGAGAAGTCTAATGCTGTATTAATATGTTCTGATGGTTTTTGGGAACAAGTATCTACAGATGAGATGCAAAATCAACTCTTTAAAAGACCTTTGGAAAAAGCTCTGAAAACTATGGTGAATGAAGCAAAAGTAAGAGGTGGAGAAGAAGGAGACAATATTAGCGTTGTAGCCTATGTACAAAAAGGTTCTGTCTTATCACTATTTCATAACATCTCTAAATTACAAAATATTCTTATAAGAGTTATTATAAGTTTGCTTATTTTAGGAGGAACTATTTATTATTTTAAATCAACAGCAGCACTAGTACCAACACCTACTAAAGAAAACAATGCTACTCAAACAGAAGAAGTAAAAAAACCTATTGCACCGATTGCTTCCATAGAAGCTGATAGTAATACTTCTCTTAATCTAAATAATAAGGATACCAATACAGAAAACATGGATTTAAATAGTAATAAAATAATAAATACTCTTCCAAATAAAGATGAAAATGGTACCGAGATAAAATCTTTACAAGAAGAAAAAAATGATATTGACTTGGATAAAAATGGTTCTATACTAGAGACATTAGGCATACCAGATATACCGAAAATACCAGACCTACCAAACATAGTAAAAAAATACATCTTCCTCATTTTCATAATCTCTTAATATTGCTTTTACATGATTCCATAATGCTTTATCTGTTTCTATCTCATCATTTAGCA